>NZ_ATXJ01000010.1 GCF_000421625.1 Thermus islandicus DSM 21543
CTTGACACGTTTGTGTGGGTCTGGTAGATTTTTCTTTGCGCTGCCTGGTGGGCGGCGGGGGATCTTGAAAGCTGGGGTGGAGATGGAAGGCCACGTGGGACGTGGTCTTTTGAGGGTCAAGATGCTAAGGGCCCACGGTGGATGCCTAGGCACCCGAGCCGAGGAAGGACGTGGCTACCTGCGATAAGCCAGGGGGAGCCGGTAGCGGGCGTGGATCCCTGGATGTCCGAATGGGGGAACCCGGCCCGTGGGAACACGGGTCACCGCCCTTTGGGGCGGGGGGAACCTGGGGAACTGAAACATCTCAGTACCCAGAGGAGAGGAAAGAGACATCGACTCCCTGAGTAGCGGCGAGCGAAAGGGGACGAGCCCAAACCGCCTGGCTTGTCCGGGCGGGGTTGTGGGGCCCTCAAATGCCGAATCCCAAGCCTAGCCGAAGCTGTTGGGAAGCAGCGCCAGAGAGGGTGAAAGCCCCGTAGGCGAAAGGTGGAGGGATAGGCGAGGGTACCCGAGTACCCTGGGGTTCGTGGAGCCCTGGGGGAATCTGGGCGGACCACCGCCCAAGGCTAAGTACTCCGGGTGACCGATAGTGCACCAGTACCGTGAGGGAAAGGTGAAAAGAACCCCGGGAGGGGAGTGAAACAGAGCCTGAAACCGTGGGCTTACAAGCAGTCGCGGCCCCTTTGTGGGGTTGCGGCGTGCCTATTGAAGCATGAGCCGGCGACTCACGGTCGTGGGCGAGCTTAAGCCGTTTAGGCGGAGGCGTAGGGAAACCAAGTCCGAACAGGGCGTCTAGTCCGCGGCCGTGGACCCGAAACCGGGCGAGCTAGCCCTGGCCAGGGTGAAGCTGGGGTGAAACCCAGTGGAGGCCCGAACCGGTGGGGAATGCAAACCCCTCGGATGAGCTGGGGTTAGGAGTGAAAAGCTAACCGAGCCCGGAGATAGCTGGTTCTCCCCGAAATGACTTTAGGGTCAGCCTCAGGTGCTGACTGGGGCCTGTAGAGCACTGATAGGGCTAGGGGGCCCACCAGCCTACCAAACCCTGTCAAACTCCGAAGGGCCCCAGGTGGAGCCTGGGAGTGAGGGCGCGAGCGATAACGTCCGCGTCCGAGCGCGGGAACAACCGAGACCGCCAGCTAAGGCCCCCAAGTCTGGGCTAAGTGGGAAAGGATGTGGTGCCGCGAAGACAGCCAGGAGGTTGGCTTAGAAGCAGCCATCCTTTAAAGAGTGCGTAATAGCTCACTGGTCGAGTGGCGCTGCGCCGAAAATGATCGGGGCTCAAGCCCAGCGCCGAAGCTGCGGGTCTGGGGGGCAACCCCCAGGCGGTAGGGGAGCGTTCCCCATGCCGACGAAGGTCGTCCGCGAGGGCGGCTGGAGGCAAGGGAAGTGCGAATGCCGGCATGAGTAACGATAAACAGGGTGAGAATCCCTGTCGCCGTAAGCCCAAGGGTTCCTACGCCATGGTCGTCAGCGTAGGGTTAGGCGGGACCTAAGGTGAGGCCGAAAGGCGTAGCCGAAGGACAGCCGGTTAATATTCCGGCCCTTCCCGCAGGTGCGATGGGGGGACGCTCTAGGCTAGGGGGACCGGAGCCATGGACGTGCCCGGCCAGAAGCGCAGGGTGGGGGGTAGGCAAATCCGCCCCCCAAAAGCTCTGCGTGGTGGGGAAGCCCGTGAGGGTGACAACCCCCCGAAGCCAGGGAGCCGAGAAAAGCCTCTAAGCACAACCTGCGGGAACCCGTACCGCAAACCGACACAGGTGGGCGGGTGCAAGTGCACCAAGGCGCGCGGGAGAACCCTCGCCAAGGAACTCTGCAAGTTGGCCCCGTAACTTCGGGAGAAGGGGTGCTCCCCGCGAGGGGAGCCGCAGTGAACAGGCTCTGGCGACTGTTTACCAAAAACACAGCTCTCTGCGAACCCGTAAGGGGAGGTATAGGGAGCGACGCTTGCCCGGTGCCGGAAGGTCAAGGGGAGGGGTGCAAGCCCTGAACCGAAGCCCCGGTGAACGGCGGCCGTAACTATAACGGTCCTAAGGTAGCGAAATTCCTTGTCGGGTAAGTTCCGACCTGCACGAAAAGCGTAACGACCGGAGCGCTGTCTCGGCGAGGGACCCGGTGAAATTGAACTGGCCGTGAAGATGCGGCCTACCCGTGGCAGGACGAAAAGACCCCGTGGAGCTTTACTGCAGCCTGGTGTTGGCCTTTGGTCGCGCCTGCGTAGGATAGGTGGGAGCCTGTGAAGCCGCCCTTTCGGGGGCGGTGGAGGCGCCGGTGAAATACCACCCTGGCGCGGCTGGGGGCCTAACCCAAGGGATTGGGGACAGCGCTTGGCGGGCAGTTTGACTGGGGTGGTCGCCTCCTAAAGGGTAACGGAGGCGCCCAAAGGTCCCCTCAGGCGGGACGGAAATCCGCCGGAGAGCGCAAGGGTAGAAGGGGGCCTGACTGTGAGGCCTGCAAGCCGAGCAGGGGCGAAAGCCGGGCCTAGTGAACCGGTGGTCCCGTGTGGAAGGGCCATCGATCAACGGATAAAAGTTACCCCGGGGATAACAGGCTGATCTCCCCCGAGCGTCCACAGCGGCGGGGAGGTTTGGCACCTCGATGTCGGCTCGTCGCATCCTGGGGCTGAAGAAGGTCCCAAGGGTTGGGCTGTTCGCCCATTAAAGCGGCACGCGAGCTGGGTTCAGAACGTCGTGAGACAGTTCGGTCTCTATCCGCCACGGGCGCAGGAGGCTTGAGGGGAGCTCTTCCTAGTACGAGAGGACCGGAAGGGACGCACCTCTGGTTTCCCAGCTGTCCCTCCAGGGGCATACGCTGGGTAGCCATGTGCGGAAGGGATAACCGCTGAAAGCATCTAAGCGGGAAACCCGCCCCAAGATGAGGCCTCCCACGGTGTAAAGCCGGTAAGGACCCGGGAAGACGACCCGGTGGATGGGCCGGGGGTGTAAGCGCCGCGAGGCGTTGAGCCGACCGGTCCCAATCGTCCGAGGTCTTGACCCTCTCCGCACTGATCCCCACCCCAGCAGGATCCCCCGCCCCCCGAGGCGGTGCGGGACCTTTGAAAAGCAAAACACAAGAATCCCCCGTGCCCATAGCGGCGTGGACCCACCCGTTCCCATTCCGAACACGGAAGTGAAACGCGCCAGCGCCGATGGTACTGGGACCGCAGGGTCCTGGGAGAGTAGGTCGGTGCGGGGGATTTTCCCTTGCGGGAGTAGCTCAGTCGGTAGAGCACGACCTTGCCAAGGTCGGGGTCGCGGGTTCAAGTCCCGTCTCCCGCTCCAACTCAACCCCCCTCCCCAGGAGGGGGGTTAGGCTTTTGTAACCGCCGGGGTATCCTGAAGGGCGCTCTGAGGTATCCTGGCCTCCAGGGGGAGACATGCGCTTACTGGACACCCACGGGAGGGTGATCAAAGACGTCCGCATCTCGGTGACGCCCAGGTGCAACCTGCACTGCCTTTACTGCCATCCCCTGGGTTTCCAAATCCAGGAGCCCCCAGGCACCCTCACCGTGGAGGAGGTGGACCGCTTCCTCGAGGCGGCCGCCCTCCTGGGCCTTTCCGCAGTGCGCTTCACGGGCGGGGAGCCCCTGGTGCGCAAGGAGCTTCCCCAGATGATCGCCCAGGCCCGGGAGAAGGAAGGCATAGAGGATGTGGCCATCACCACCAACGGCCTCCTCTTCCCCAAACGGGCCAGGGAGCTTGTGGAGGCGGGCCTCACCCGGGTGAACCTCTCCCTGGACGCCCTTACCCCCGAGGTCTTCGCCCGCATCACCCGGGGGGGCAAGGTGGAGCGGGTCCTCGAGGCCATAGAGACCGCCCTGGAGCTCGGCCTCCACCCGGTGAAGCTCAACGCGGTGGTCATCCGGGGCATGAACGAGGAGGAGGTGGTGCCCCTGGCGGGCCTCTCCCTGGACCGCCCCCTCCACGTGCGCTTCATTGAGTACATGCACCTGGACAACTCCGACCCCGAGGCCTACCGCCGCCTTTTCGTCCCCGGGAAGGAAACCAGGGCCCGGATAGAGGGGGTCTACGGCCCCCTGGAGCCCGTGCCCCACGACCCCACCTCCCCGGCCCGGGTCTTCAAGGTCCCCGGGGCCCAGGGCACGGTGGGCTTCATCAACCCGGTCACCGAGCCCTTCTGTTCCCACTGCTCCCGCCTCCGCCTCACCTCGGACAAGAAGCTCAGGCCCTGCCTCCTCACAGACCTGGAGATGGACATCGCCTGGGCCTTCGCCGCCCCTGAGCCCGTGGAAGCCCTGGTGGATGCCATCCTCATCGCCACCCAGCGCAAGCCTGCCTTCGGCAACACCCTCCCCACCCTGCGCAAGCGCGTCATGCTGGGGATCGGCGGATAGCCTGGAAAGTGGCGAGGAGGACCAAGGCGGCCCCCAAAAGGCCCGAGGGGCCCAGGCGCTCCCCCAGCACCAGGAAGGCAAACAGGGTAGCCCAGACGGGCTCCAGGGTATAGAGGATGGCCGCCTGGGGCGCGGGCACGTGCCCCTGTCCCCAGGTCTGGAGCCAGGTGGTGAGGGCGGTGGCCGCCACCCCCAGGTAGAGGACCGCCCCCCAGGGCACCCCCTCCAGCCGCACCCCCTGGGCCAGGGCCCAAGGAAGGGCGAAAAGGGCCGTGCCCAGAACCTGAATGGCGGTGAGGGGGAGGGAGGGAACCGCCTTGGCGTGGACCTCGAGGCGCACGATGTAGAGGGCGTAGGTGAGGGCGGTGAGGAGGGTCCAAAGGTCCCCCGCGTTCAAGGGGGGCTGCCTGGGATCGTAGGAAAGGAAGGCCACCCCCAGGAGGGCGAGCAGGGCGGAAAGCCAAACCCCTCCCACCCACCTCCCCGCCAGGGAAAGGAGGAGAGGCACCAGCACCACGTTGAGGGCGGTGATAAAGGCGCTGCGGCTGGCGGAGGTGTGCTCAAGCCCCACCGCCTGGGTGGCGTAGCCCAGGAAAAGCCAAAAGGCCAGCTCCAGCCCCGGTCCCCAGGCCCCCGGGGGAAGGCGTAGGAGCAGGGGAAGGAAGAAGGCGCTCGCCACCAGAAAGCGCCAGAACACGAGGAGACCCGGGGGCACCTCCGCCACCGCTCCCTTCACCACCACGAAGGTGGTGCCCCAGATCAGGGTGAGGAGGTTTAGGGCAAGGAGGCCCAGGGCGTAGCCGCGCATGGCCTAAAGTGTATAGCATGGCGCCCGCACCGCAGGAAGTCCGTAAGGCCCTAAGCGAAAGGCTCCAGAACCGACTCCGCCACCCCGACCCCCTTTACCAGGAACTTCTGCAGGACTACCCCCGGCGCGGGGGGAAGATGCTCCGGGGGCTCCTCACCTACTACAGCGCCCTGGCCCACGGGGCCCGGGAGGAAGGGGCCCTGCTTGTGGCGGAGGGGCTGGAGCTTTTCCAGAACTGGGTCCTCATCCACGACGACATAGAGGACGGCTCCGAGGAACGCCGCGGGCGCCCTACCCTCCACCGCCTCCACCCCATGCCCCTGGCCCTGAACGCCGGGGACGCCCTGCACGCCGAGATGTGGGGGCTCCTCGCCGAAGGCCTCTCCCACGGGCTCTTCGGAGCCCAGGTCCTAGTGGAGTTCCACCAGGTGGTGCGGCGCACCGCCTACGGCCAGCACCTGGACCTCCTCTGGACCCTCGAGGGGAGGTTTGACCTGCGCGCGGAGGACTACTTCCGCATGGTGGCCCACAAGGCGGCCTACTACACCGCCGTGGCCCCCCTGCGCCTAGGGGCCCTCCTTTCGGGGGAGGACCCACCCCCTCTCTACGAGGAGGCGGGGCTCAAGCTCGGCATCGCCTTCCAGATCGTGGACGATGTCTTGAACCTCGAGGGAGGGGAGGCCTACGGCAAGGAGCGGGGGGGGGACCTCTACGAGGGGAAGCGGACCCTGATCCTCCTCCGCTTCCTGGAGGAGGCCTCCCCGGAGGAGAAGGCCCGGACCCTGGCCCTCCTCCGCCTCCCCCGGGAGGCCAAGCCCCACGGGGAGGTGGCCTGGCTTCTGGAAAGGCTCCTCGCCTCGAGGGCCCTGGCCTGGGCCAAAGGGGTGGCGGGAAGGCTCAAGGAGGAGGGGCTAAAAGACCTCCTCCCCGCCCTGGAGGCCCTCCCCAACCGGGAGGCCGCCGAGGTCCTCAAGGACCTCCTCGCCGCCTTGGTGGAGCGCCGGGCATAATGGGGCCATGCAGGGAGTCCGCTTCAAGGTGATCATCGGAAATGATCCGGATATATTCCAGGAAAGGCTCAACCGCTTCGTGGAGGGCTTGCCGGAAAACGTGGTCCTGGTGGAGGTGAAGTTCTCCGTGAGCGACGGGCCCTCTCCCCTCTTCGCCGCCCTCGTGCAGTACAAGGAAGTAGAGGCGTGGAAGGAGTAGAGGCCCTCCGCCTCTTCCTCGCCCTCAAGGGGGAGGCCGGGAGGGAGGAGGTGCGGGCGCACTTTCCCCGGCTCGTGCCCCTCCTCAAGGCCTTGGGGGAGGAGGTGGAGGCTTTAGGGGAGACCTTCCGACTTACCAGGCCCCTCCGCCTCTCCTGGTTCGGCCCCCTCCTCGCCGCCCACTACCCCTACCTCGGGGACCCCGAGCGCCTCCTGGCCCTGGAGAGGCTTGTGGAGGCCGCTTTCCGCTCCGCCGAGGCCGGGGAGGCCCCGGTGGAAGGGGAGGGCCTCCTTAGGGTGGCCCGCCTCTTCCAAGAGGGAAGCCTCGCCCTCCTTCGGGGGGCCCACCGGGAGGCCCTGCACCGCTTTGGGGAGGCCCTGGGCCTTCTGGAGGAGGAGGGTCTCCCCTTCCCCGCCGCCGCCCTCGCCCTCCTCGCCCAGGCCCAGGAGGGGTTCCGGCCTGGAGGAAAGGGGAAGGAGACCGCCAAGAAGGCCCTGGGGCGGGCCCAGACCCCCTTCGCCCGGGAGATGGCGGAAAGGATCCTCTCCCCGGCCACACCCCCGAGCCCCCCGGGCCCCTAGAATGGGGGCATGTCGGGGCTCAAGCGGGTCTACCTGGCCCGGCCCCGGGGCTTCTGCGCCGGGGTGGTCATGGCCATAGAGGCGGTGGAGCGCTGGGCGGAGGCCCTGAAGGAAGAGGGAGAGCTCGTGGTCTACCACGAGATCGTCCACAACCGGGTGGTGGTGGAGCGCCTCAAGGCCAAGGGGGTCCACTTCGTGGAGGACCTTTCCGAGGTGGAGCGCCTCCGCCGGGAAAGGCGGCTTGCGGACACCCTGGTCTTCTCGGCCCACGGCCACCCGCCCGCCGTCCGCAAAAAGGCGGCGGAGATGGGCCTTACGGTTCTGGACGCCACCTGCCCCCTGGTGACCAAGGTGCACACCGAGGCGAGGCGCTACGCCAAGGAGGGGTACTGGATCCTCCTCGTGGGGGACTCCGCCGACCACCAAGAGATCAAGGGCACCTACGGGGAGGCCCCGGAAAGGACCCTCCTGGTGGCGGTCCACACCCACGTGGGCAAGGACCCCCGCCTCGCCGATCCCCGCACCGTGGAGGTGCCGGACCCGGAGCGCGTGGTGGTCCTCACCCAGACCACCTTGAGCGTGGACGACACCCTGGCCACCATAGAGATTCTAAAAAAACGCTTCCCCAAGCTCGTAGTCCCCTCCCGGAAGGACCTCTGCTACGCCACCCAGAACCGCCAGGAGGCGGTGAAGCGCCTTGCCCCTAAGGTGGAGGCCTTTTTGGTCCTCACGAGCCCCCACTCCTCCAATGGGATGCGGCTCTTTGAGCTGGCCCAGAGCCTCACCGGGCGGGCCTACCGCCTCGAGGGGCCCGAGGAGCTCCGCCCGGAGTGGCTTTATGGGGTAGAGAGCGTGGGGGTGACCTCCGCCGCCAGCACCCCCGAGGACTTGGTGCAAGGCCTCTTGGAAAGGCTCAAGGCCCTAAGCCCGGGCCTTCAGGTGGTGGAGGAAGGGGAGTGGGAGGCCATCCAATTCCGGGAGCCCAGGCCCCTCTCCCCCGAGGAGGTCCTTAAGGGTGCCTGACTTTCGCCTGGCCGTAGCCCCCATGGTGGACCGCACGGACCGGCACTTCCGGTTCCTGGTGCGGCAGGTGAGCCTAAGGGTCAGGCTTTACACGGAGATGACCGTGGACCAGGCGGTCCTAAGGGGAAACCGGGAACGCCTCCTCGCCTTTCGCCCCGAGGAGCGCCCCCTCGCCCTCCAGCTTGCGGGCAAGGACCCCGAGACCCTGGCCCAGGCCGCCCAAGTCGCGGAGGCGTGGGGCTACGACGAGGTCAACCTGAACCTGGGCTGTCCCTCACAGAAGGCCCAGGAGGGCGGGTACGGGGCCTGTCTCCTCTTAGACCTCCCCCGGGTAAAGGAGATCCTCCGGGCCATGCAGGAGGCGGTGCGCGTCCCCGTGACGGTGAAGATGCGCCTGGGCCTCGAGGGGAAGGAGACCTACCCGGACCTGGCCCGCGCCGTGGAGGCCATGGCGGAGGCGGGGGTTTCGGTCTTTATCGTCCATGCGAGGAGCGCCCTCCTCGCCCTCTCCACGAGGGCGAACCGGGAGGTCCCTCCCCTCCGGCACGAATGGGTCCACCGGCTCAAAAGGGACTTCCCCCACCTCACCTTCGTCACCAACGGGGGGATACGGAGCCTGGAGGAGGCCCTCCTCCACCTCCGGCGGGTGGACGGGGTCATGATGGGCCGGGCGGTTTACGAAGACCCCTTCGTCCTGGAGGAGGCGGACCAGAGGGTCTATGGCCTTCCCCATCGGGCAAGCCGCCTGGAGGTGGCCCGGAGGATGCGGGCCTACCTGGAGGAAGAGCTTCTCCGGGGCACACCCCCCTGGGCGGTCCTAAGGCACATGCTCCACCTCTTCCGGGGAAGGCCCCGGGGAAGGCTTTGGCGCAGGCTCCTCTCGGAAGGCCGCACGCTTGGGGCCCTGGACCGGGCCTTAAGGCTTATGGAGGAGGAGGTAGGCCAGGAGGGCGAGGGCGAGAAGCCAGGCCCACGCGGGGAACCGGAGGCGGCGCTCGGGCTTACCCGTGAGGGGGTCTAGGGTAGGGGGCGGGGCCATCTTCAAGCGGGTCGCCCGCTTCATGTGGGCCACCATCCGGCTGAGGTCCCCCTTGCGCTTGTAGAGGGCGGCCAGGTTCTCGTGGAGGAGGGGGTCGTCGGGGAAGAGCTTCAGGGCCTTCTGGTAGAGGGCCAGGGCCGCCTCCACCTCTCCCCTCTCCAAGTGCAGGGTGCCCAGGTTGACGAGGGCCCGGTGGTGCAACGGGTCAAGCTCCAAAGCCTTTTGGAAGCGTTCCAGCGCCTCCTCCCACCTTCCCTCCCGCGCCGCCCTCACCCCTAGGACCACCTCCTTCTCGGCGGCGAAGAGGGGGTCGTCCAGGGCCTCGGGGTCCTCCTCCAGAAGGGAAAGGCTCCTGAGAAGCCGCTCCCTTTCCTCCCCGGGAAAGCCCTCCGCGTAGGTCCGCGCCCCTGCGTAGTCCTTGCGTCGGAGAAGGGCAAGGAAGCGTGCGAGGGCCTCGTCCGCCACCACCCCTCCATCTTAGCCCCCGCTCCGGCCAAAGCTAAGTGGCCGAACGTGGGTTTCGCAACATGGGATGGCCAAACTGGGGCTGTAAGGAGGCCCTTTTGGGGCTGCTGCGGTGGGGTACTTAGCCCAGGGCCTCCCGGTAGACCTCCAGGTAGGCCTTGGCCGGGCCCGCCCAGGAGAAGTCCTTTTCCATGCCCCTTAGGCCCATCTCCTCCGCCCCCAGGCGGAAGAGGCGGAGCACGCCGTAGAGGAGGCCCTCCGGGTGGTAGGTCTGGAAGAGAACCCCGGTCCTACCGTCCTCTATGGTGTCCTTGAGCCCTCCCACGGCCCGGGCCACAGGGGCCGTGCCGTAGCGCTGGGCGAGCATCTGCACCAGGCCGCAGGGCTCAAAGCGGCTCGGCACCAGGATGGCCTCCGCCCCCGCATAGGCCAGGCGGGCCATGGGCTCGTGGTAGGCCTCGAGGAAGCGCACCCTGCCGGAATGCCCTTCCTCCGCCGCCCTCAGGGCCCGGGCCAGCCCCTCCTCCCCCACCCCTTGGACGTAGAGGCTGAAGCCCAGCTCCAAAAGGCTGGGAAGGGCCTTGAGGAGGAGGTCCAGGCCCTTCTGGGGGTCCAGGCGGCCCACGTAGGCGAGGACAGGGGGCCTTAGCCCCGTCCCCTCCCGGAAGGCCTCCTTGGCCCGGGCCTTGCCTGAGGGGTCCTCCCGGCTGTAGGGGGCTGGGAGGTGGGGGTCCTTGGCCGGGTCGTACACCTCCGTGTCCAGGCCGTTCAGGATGCCCTTAAGCTTTCCGGCGTGCTGGCGCAGGACCCCATCCAGGCCCATACCGAACTCCGGGGTCTTGATCTCCTCCGCGTAGGTGGGGCTCACCGTGGTGACCCGGCGGGCGAAGACGATCCCCCCCTTCATCAGGTTCACCCGCCCGTAGAACTCCAGGGCCTCTGGGTGGAAAAGCGTCCAGGGCAAACCCGTCCAGGGAAAGAAGAGGCCGGGGTCCAAAAGCCCCTGGTGGGCCAGGTTGTGGATGGTGTAGACGGTGGGAGCGTAGAGGGCGAGGAGGGCCGCGGTCCAGTCGTGGGCGTGGACCAGGTCGTAGCCCCGGGCCACCCGGCTTGCCGCCAGGGCAAAGCGCAGGTAGCGCTCGGCATCGTCGGGGTAGCCGTAGACCCGCTCCCGCCCAAAGCCTTCCACCTCGAGGAGGAAAAAGCGCACCCCCCCTTCCTCCCGCTCCCCCAGAAAGGCCCTTTCCTCGCGCCCGGCAAAGGGGAAGGCCACCTCCCCCACCCGCCTGGCCTCTAGCCCCCCGTGCCAGGGAAGGAGCACCTCGGCCTCCACCCCTAGCCGCCTCAGGGCCCTGGGCAGGGCGCCCACCACGTCGGCGAGCCCCCCCACCTTCACCAAGGGGTAGGCCTCGGGGGCCACGTGGAGCACGCGCATGGGCTCAGGTTATACCACCCCATGGGGCCCAAAGGGGATTACCCCTCCCAAACCCCTTCGGGAAGGGGCCGGGCCCCCTCCAGCTCCGCGAGGTAGAGGTAGGTCCAGGCGGAAAGCCGCCCCTCGGGGGTCTCCACCCAAACCCTCACCCTCCGGTACTCCACCCCCTCCTCCTCCAGGGCGTCCAACAGGGGAAGGGCCTGGGGACTTAGGAAAAGCACCTCCCCGTAGACCCGCCCCTCTCCCGGCACCATGGCCGGGTAGGCGTAGGGCCGGCGCTCCCCGGCCCCAAGGTGGTAGAGGCGAAAGCCCGCCACGCTCCCCGGGAGAACCCGGTGCAGGTAAGGAACCACCAGGGGGTGGTTCCTCTGGCCCCGCTTGAGGGTGCCGTAAACGAAGACCCGTTCCACCTACTCTCCCAGGAAGCGGTAACCCAGGCCCACCACCGTCTCAATGAAGCGGGGGGCGTCGGGGTCGTCCTTGAGCTTCTTCCGGAGGAGGCGGACATAGGCGTCCACCACCCGCTCGCTCCCAGTAAACTCCGGGCCCCAGACCCTGTCCAGAAGCTCCTCCCGGGTGTAGACCCGCCCCGGGGCCTGGGCCAGGGTGAAGAGCAGCCGCATCTCCGTGGGGGAAAGCCTCAGGGGCTCGCCCTCCAGGAAGGCCTTCTGGGCCTCGAGGTCCAGCTCTAAGGGCCCGAAGCGCCGCCTCCCCTCCTTCCCCGCCCGCCTTAGAAGCGCCCGGATGCGGGCGAGGAGCTCTCTAAGGGAAAAGGGCTTGCCCAGGTAGTCGTCCGCCCCCTCCAGAAGCCCCTCCACCCGGCTGTCCTCGTCCGACCGGCCCGTGAGGAGGAGGGCGGGGAGGAGGGGGTCAAGGGCGCGGAGTTCCCGCAACACCTCCAGGCCCTCGAGGTCGGGCAGGCCCCGGTCCAGGACCACCAGGTCAGGCCTCGAGCCCTCCCAGAACCGCCGCAAGGCCTCCTGGCCCGAGCGCGCCCAGAGGACCTCCAGCCCCTCCTTTTCCAAAAAGCGCCTCACCAACTCCCCCACCTGGAAATCGTCCTCTACCAAGAGAATGCGCGCCATACTTTTTCCGAATACCCCCTTCAACGTCCGAGAACCAACACCACCCCGGGGTGTTCCCCCTCGGGCAATCCAAGGAGCCGGGCCACGGCCTCATCGTAAAAGGTCTCCGCCGGATAGGCCGCAAGCCCTTGGCCCACCGCGGCCAGCAGGGCAAGCCCCGCGGCGTAGCCTGCCTCCAGAAGGGCATACCGGTAGCCCCGGAGGCCGAACAGGGCCTCGCTGCGCTCGGGGACCAGGGTGAGGGCGAGCAGGGCCGCTGCCTTCTCCAGAGAAAGGCCCAGCAGGGCCTCGGACCAAGAAGCGGGCTCCACCTTTCCCGAAAGCTGGAAGAGCTGGTGCTCCTTAGGGAAGTAGTGGTAGACCCCGGGAAAGACCCCCTCTACCCGGAGGGCCACGAGGTAGGCCTCGAGGGGATAGGCCTCCCCCGCCGAGGGAAAGCCCCGCCCTCCCTCCCGTTCCGCCAAGGGGTAGAGGACCTGGGAGAGGTCCTTGAGGGTGAGGGCCGAACCCACCTGGGGGAGGAGGGGCTTCAGGTGGGCCAGGGACCGGAAGAGGGGAGGGCCCCCGTCCTGGCGGAAGGGGGGCAGGGCCTGGGTCTCCAGGGGGTTGGCGTAGACCTTGGCCCGGGGCTTGCGCTTGAGGGGGAGCTCGTCCCCAGGGCCTAGGCGGGAGAGGCGGTAGAAGAGCTTGCCCGGATGCTTCTCCATGGCTAGAAGCGGTAGCTCTTGGGCACCACCACCACGCCCTCGGGGGTCACGGTGAAGCCCCGGGCCCGGTCCAGCTCCAGGTCGTAGCCGATCTCGGTGTGGGGCGGAATCCGCACGTTCTTGTCAATGATGGCGTTCCTGATGCGGCAGTAGCGCCCCACCTCCACGTCGTCAAAGAGCACCGAGCGCTCCACGAGGCTGTAGGAGTTCACCCGCACCCTGCGGAAGAGGACGGACTCCCTCACCGTTCCCCCGCTCACGATGACCCCTCCGGCGAGGAGGCTGTTTAAGGCCCGGCCCACCCGCTCCCCGGTCTCGTGGACGAACTTGGCCGGGGGGCTGAAGAGGTTAGCGGTGCGAAGAGGCCACTCGGGGTTGAAGAGGTCAAACTCGGGGATGACCTTGACCAGGTCCATGCTGGCCTCGTAATAGGCGTCCAGGGTACCCACGTCTCGCCAGTACAGGTTGGGGCCCTCCTGGCCGGGGATGGGGTTGCGGTGGAAATCGTAGGCGTAGACCCTATACCCCTCCTTAAGGGCCCGGGGGATCACGTCCTTGCCGAAATCGTGGCTGCTGGACTCGTCCTTGGCGTCCGCCTCCAAAAGCTCAAAAAGGGCCTCGGTGCGGAAGATGTAGTTGCCCATGGAGGCCAGGGCCAGCTCGGGCTTTCCGGGGATGGGCCTTGGGGCCTTGGGCTTTTCCTGGAACTCCGTGATCCGCCACTCCCCGTCCACCTGGAGGACGCCAAAGCGGGAGGCCTCGGCCAAGGGCACCGGGTAGGCGGCCAGGGTGATGTCCGCCCGCCTTTCGTAGTGGTACTCCACCATGTGGCGGATGTTCATCTTGAAGATGTGGTCCCCTCCGAAGACGGCCACCGCCCTGGGGGCGTGGTTTTGCACCAGGTGGAGGTTCTGGTAGATGGCGTCCGCCGTGCCCCGGTACCACACGGGCCCGAGCTCCTCGTAGCGGTACATCTGGGCAGGCACCAGGAGGATGAAGTGATCCTCCAGAAAGGCCCCGAAGCGCCAGTAGCGCTGGATGTGCTCCGTGAGGGACTGGGCCTTGTACTGGGTTAGGACGTAGATGGCGTAGATGCCGGAGTTCACGAAGTTGTTGAGGACGAAGTCAATGATCCGGTACTTGGCTCCGAAGGGCACCGCGGGCTTGGCCCGCTTGGCGGTGAGGGGGTAGAGGCGGCTGCCCTGCCCTCCCGCCAGGATCATGCCCAGAACCTCTACCTTGACCATGAAATCCTCCTTTCCGCGTAGTTTACCCTAAAGGCCCGGGGGGGCTGCGTCCGGGGTATAGTGGGCGCGATGCGGGTTCGCGACTTGCGCTGGTTCACCCCCCCCATCCGCCCCAGGCCCGCCCCGCCCTTCTTCGGCCAGGAGCGGGCGCTAAGGGCCCTCGAGGCCGCCTTCCTCCACCGGGGCCACGGCTACCTGGTGGGGCCGAGCGGCCTGGGCAAGCGCAAGCGCCTCCTGGCCTACCTGGCGGACCGGGCCTTTGCCAAGGAGGAGCTGGTCTACCTCCCCCTCGGGGAGGAGGCCCTCCCCCTGCTCCTTCCCGAGGGGGAGGGAAAGGCCCTGGTGGAAGGGGTGGAGGCCCTCCTCTCCGAGTTCACCCCGGCCCTCTTCCGGGAAAAGGGGTTCCTCTACGCCAAGAGCCTGGTGGAGGCCCGCCACGAGCGCGAGGCCGAGGCGATGCTGAAGGCCTTGGCGGAGGAGGCGGAGGGCCTCGGCTTCACCCTTTTGGAAGGCGAGGAAGGGCTCCGGCTCTCCGGCAAGGGCCCCTTGCCCCCCGAGCTCTCCGCCAAGCTGGAGGAGACGGTTCTGGCCTACCTAGACGTGCGGCAGCGGGCCCAGGCGGAGGTGGCGGCCCTGAGGCGGGGCTTCGCCGAGCGCTTCCTCCTGCCCAAGGCCGAGGCCCTGAAGGCCCGCTTTCCCCAAGCGGGGCGCTACCTGGACCGGATCCTGGAGACCCTGCTCCGGGCCGCCGCTTTGGAGGAGGAGCTTCCCCTAGAACACCTCCTCCCCCGGCTCCTGGTGGAGGGGGGGGAGCGGGTGGTCTACGAGGCCAACCCCACCCCGGAGAGGCTTTTTGGCCACCTGGAGTACGAGGCCCGGGACGGGGTCCTCTCCACCCACCTGGGCCTCCTCCGCCCCGGGGCCCTCCTGCGGGCCACGGGAGGGGTAGTGGCCCTGGAGGCCCACCGGGTCCTGGAACTGGGAAGCTACCCCCTCCTCAAGCGGGCCCTGGCCACGGGGGAGGTGGAACCCCTCGCTCCCCGCCCGGAGGTGAAGGGCCCGCGGCTCAAGCCCGCCCCCCTGAAGGCCCAGGTCTTCCTGGTGGGGCCGCCCGAGGTGATGGCCTTCCTGGAGGAGGACGAGGAGTTTTTGGAGCTTTTCCCCTTCCGCGTGGAATTCAGCCCGGAGATCCCCTACACCGAGGAGAACGTGGCCTATATTGGCGGCTTCCTGGAGGGGGAGGGGGTGGCCCTGGACCCGGAGGGCCTGGCGGCGCTGGCGGACGAGTCCCGGCGCCAGGCCGGGCACCAGGAGCGGCTGGACGCCAGGCTTTACTGGCTCCTGGACCTCGCCCGGGAGGCCTCGGCCCTGCGAAGCCCCCTGGACCGGGCGGCGGTGGCCGAGGCGGTGCGCGCCCGGGAGGAGCGCTTCGGCCTCGAGGAGGAGCTCTACCTAAAGGACCTAAGGGAAGGGGTGGTGGCCCTGGAGGTCCAGGGGGAGCGGGTGGGAGAGGTGAACGGCCTGGTGGTGGTGGAGGGTCCCCTCCCCCGGGGCCGTCCCGTGCGCATCACCGCCCAGGCGGGCCCGGGGCGGGAAGGGGTGCTCTCCATTGACCGGGAGGTGGGCCTGGGGGGGCAGGTCTTCCACAAGGCGGTCCTCACCCTCACCGGGTACCTACGGGGCACCTACGCCCAGGTGGGGGCCCTCTCCGCCACGGTAAGCCTGGTCTTTGAGCAGAGCTACGGGGGGATTGAGGGGGACTCGGCGGGGCTCGCCGAGCTCCTCGCCGTCCTCTCGGCCATTTCGGGGCTTCCCCTAAGGCAGGACCTGGCGGTCACCGGGGCCGTGGACCAGACGGGGAAGGTCCTCGCCGTGGGCCGGGTGGCGGAGAAGGTGGAGGGCTTCTACCGCGTCTGCCAGACCCTGGGCCTGACCGGTACCCAGGGGGTGGTGCTGC
Source organism: Thermus islandicus DSM 21543 (assembly GCF_000421625.1). NCBI lineage: Bacteria > Thermotogati > Deinococcota > Deinococci > Thermales > Thermaceae > Thermus > Thermus islandicus. The sequence continues at coordinate 15,908 of NZ_ATXJ01000010.1, forward strand.
CCAGGGCCAACCTTCCCCACCTCACCCTCCGGGAGGAGGTGGTGCGGGCAGTGGAGGAGGGGGCCTTCCACCTCTTCGCCGTGGCAGAGGTGGACGAGGCCCTGGAGCTCCTCTTCGGCCGCAAGGCCTACTGGGTGCACGAGAAGGTGCGGGAGGCCCTGGAGCATTTCCATAAGTTGGAGAACGGCGAGGAAAAGGCCTAGCGCGCCGGCTCCAGAAGCAGGGTCCTCCCCTGCCCGGCCATGCGCATGGGCAGGTACTCCCCTCGAGCCCAGAGGGCGAGGAGGTCAGCGTAGCGGGCCGAGAGGAAGTGGCCGGACTGGCCCATGGGGTGGACGAAGAGGGAATTTTCCATGTCCGAAAGGTCCACGATCTGGCGGTAGCTCGGCCCGTGCCCCATGGTGAGGGCCTTCGGGTCAAAGGGGCCCACGTTCACCGTGTACCGGTCGCCGCCGAAGGCCACCTCCCGGTCGGAGAGGCGCTTTAAGGGCGTGTGGGTGAGGACGGCGTGGGAAAAGCGCGCCCGGTGGACCTCCCCCCAGGCCCTGGCCCCTAGGGCCTCCTTCCGGTCCAGGGCCCTTTCTAGGGCGAGGGCGGCATAGTCCAGGCAGGTCTCCTTGTAGTCCGTCTCGGGCCGGTCGCAGTTTTTGTCCCCGGCCTTCAAGGCCTTCAGCAGGTAGCGGGGCTCGTCCCAGTAGGCCTCCCCCACCTCCCGCTCGGGAAGCCGGGTGAGCTCGGTGTACCAGAGGGCGAAGACCAGAGCCTCCTCGGACGAGGCCGCCATGGTCCCGTCCCAGGCGAGAAGCCTCTCCCTCCAGGCCCGGCTCCTCTCGGAAAGGGGGGCAAGGAGCTCCAAAACGGGGCGGAAGTCCCGGTAGAGGAGGCTCTTCTGGTCCTGCTGGATGGCCCGCATGTCCTCGAGGCTGAGCTTCTCCTTGGCGAGGAGGAGCTCCTCTATCCGCATGGCCCGGTAGGGCTCGGCCCAGTCGTAGGTGAGGGCGTAGGGGAAGCCCTTAGGGGTCACCTTGTGGTTGGCGGTGACCAGGTAGCCCCGAGGGGGATTGAAGGCCCTGGGCCACTCCTCGGGCCTCCGGTAGCCCAGCCAGTCCCACTCCCCGTTCCCCGGCACCGGCACCATCCCCGTGTGCCCCTCCTTCCGGACGGGAAACTTCCCGGGGGCGATGTAGCCGATGTTGCCCTCCACGTCGGCGTAGACGAAGTTCTGGCTGGGAGCGGAGTAGGGCTCCAAGGCCTTTTGAAACTCGTCCCAGTTCCTGGCCCGGTTCACCCCCAGGAAGGCCATGAGGATGTGGTCCTCCGGGTCCAGGCTTACCCAGCGGAGGGCCATGGGGGTTTGGGGAGGGTCCTTCAGGGCGTCGGTGATCACGGGGCCATAGACCGCTTCCCGCACCTTCAACACCTCCTCCTTCCCCCCCTTCACCCGGATCACCTCCTCCCGCACCCCGTAGGGGACGACCCTCCCCTGGTACCGGTAGCCCCGTCCTTCCACGTCCTCCAGGAGGTAAAGGTCCTCCACGTCCGCCCCCACATTGGTCACCCCCCAGGCGATGCGGTCGTTCCGCCCGATGACGATGCCGGGAAGGCCGGGCAGGGTGGCCCCGATGGCCTTGAACCCCGGGGCCTCGAGGGCCATGAGGAACCAGAGGCTCGGGGCCTGGAGGGCGAGGTGGGGGTCGTTGGCGAGAAAGGGCTTGCCCGTGGCGGTGCGGCTTCCCGCCACCACCCAGTTGTTGCTGGCCTCCATAAAGCGGGGCGGGGCCATTTGCAGGAGGGCGGAGGGTGCCTCCTCCCGCTTGAGGGGAAGCCTGAGGTCCTCCGCGCGCAAGACGGTGGGGGCGTCCTCGGGGTAGGGGGGCAGGAGCTCCGAAAGCCTTTCCGGGGTTATCCCCCGGGCGAGGAGGCGGTGGCGCTTTAGCTCCTCCTCCCAGTTCCCGGAGAGGTCAAAACTCATCATCTTGGCCCAGACCAGGACGTCGGGGCCGGTCCAGGGCTCGGGGCGGAAGCCGAGGAGGGTGAACTCCGGCGGCAAAGGCGCCCCGCCCGCCAGGAAGGCGTTCACCCCAGCGGCGTAGGCGTCCACCGCCTCCTTCTCCTCAGGGTAAAGCCTTTCGTAAGCCGCCTTGGCCGCACGGTAGAAGCCCCAGGTGCGGAGGAACCGGTCCTGGGGAAGCGTGGCCTCCCCCAGGACCTCGCTCAAGCGCCCCTGGCCCACCCGGCGCTGGAACTCCATCTGCCAGAGCCGCTCCTGGGCGTGGGCGAAGCCCTGGGCGAAGAAGAGGTCCTTAAGCGTGGCCGCCCGGATCCGCACCACCCCGTGGGCGTCCCGCACCACCTCCACCGGAGCGGAAAGCCCCTTCAGGGCGATACGGCCCTCCTCTTGGGGCAGGGAGGCCCTCAGGTAGAGGTACCCCGAAAGGGCCAGGAGAAGGACGAGGAGAAGCCCTAAGCCCAAAAGCCAAGCCATCGCCCGCAAGAAGCGCTTCATGGTTAGCAGGAAGCATACCATAGCCCTATGGACCCGCTGTGGCCCTCCTCGCCCGGCTTCTCAGGTAGAGTAAAGGCATGCGGCTGGAGTTTCTGGAAAACGGCCCCATCCGGGTGGAGGGCAAGCGCTTTGGGGTGCGCGTGGGGGATAAGGAGGAGGTCTTAGAGCGCCCGCGGGTCTTCCTCTGCCGCTGCGGGGGTTCGGCCAACAAGCCCTTTTGCGACGGCACCCACAAGAGGATCGGCTTCCAGGCCCCGGGCGGGACCTTGGAGGTGGAAGGCGACTGACCCGCTGGTCAATCCCGGCCCAAGGGGGTAGACTCCGGAGGCTATGGGCGCGATGCGCTACCGGAAGCTCGGCAAGTGGGGCCTTAAGGTCTCCGAGATCTCCCTGGGCGCCTGGGTCACCTTTGGGGATGCGGTAAAGGACAAGGAGACGGTCCGGGAGATCGTCAAGATCGCCTATGAAGGGGGCGTGAACTTCTTTGACAACGCCGACGTCTACGCCAAGGGTCTGGCGGAGGAGATCATGGGGGAAATCCTCCGGGAGTTCCCCCGGCACACCCTGGTCCTCTCCACCAAGGCCTACTGGCCCATGTCCGAGGACCCGAACGACCGGGGCCTGAGCCGCAAGCATCTCCTGGAAAGCATCACGAAAAGCCTCAAGCGGCTCAAGACCGACTACGTGGACCTCTTCTTCGCCCACCGCTACGACCCCGAGGTCCCCATGGAGGAAATCGTCTACGCCATGCACACCCTCGTGGAAAAGGGGTACGCCCTCTACTGGGGCACCTCGGAGTGGCCCGCGGCAAGGATCGCCGAGGCCGTGGCCTTCGCCAAGGCGAACGGTCTCCACCCCCCCGTGGTGGAGCAGCCCCAGTACTCCATGCTCTACCGGGAACGGGTGGAAGGGGAGATCCTTCCCGAGGCGGAGCGCTTCGGGATGGGCCTCGTGGTCTGGAGCCCCCTGGCCATGGGCATGCTCACGGGGCGGTACGATGGGGGCATCCCCCAGGAGAGCCGCTTCGCCCGCTACCCCCAGTTCGCCGAGCGCTTCCTCACCGAGGAGAACCGGAGAAGGGTGCTCAAGCTCAAGGAGGTGGCGGACGAGCTCGGCCTCACCCGCACCCAGCTCGCCCTGGCCTGGGTCCTGAGGCTTCCCGGGATCAGTAGCGCCATCACCGGGGCCACCCGCCCCGAGCAGATCCGGGAGAGCCTGGGGGCGGCAGGGGTAGACCTGCCCCAGGAGGCCCTGGCGAGGATTGAGGCCATCCTCCGGGGCGAGGCCTAAGGCGCAGGGGCCTGGCCCTCTTCCTGGCGGACCGGGGAGAGGGCGGCGTACCTATGGTAAAGCAGCCTTGGCCTCCTCCCGGGAAGGTAGAGCCCAGCGCTCCAGAGGTTCAAAAGGGGCGGGAAGTCCTCGGCGCCGAACTCCCAAAGCCCCTCCGGGTTGAGGAAGACCCGCAAGACCGCCCCGTAGCCGGGATCGTGCGCTTCCAAGGCCTTTTGCCACTCCTCCTGCCAGCTTTGGGCGGCCTCGAGGGCCTCCCCAGGAAGCGGGGAGGAACCAGGCGCGTGGGGATGCGGAAGTCGGTGTCCACCGCACGGTAGAGCCGGATGGGTCTCCCCCGGCGGGAAAGACGTCCCACTTCCTCCAGAAGCCCCGCCTTCAGGAAAAGCCCCACCCGGTAGTGGGCCCTTTGCAGGAGGAAGTGGGCCATGCTGGCCGCAGACCTGGGCGGGGGGCTGGCCACGGGCTTCCTCCTTTTGCTCTACCTCCTGGGCCGCCTCGAGGTTTGGCCCCTCTACCTGGTCTCCGCCCTCACGGGGGCCCTCTCTAGCCTCCACTGGCCCGCCCTCTCCGCCATGCTGGAGAAGAGGGACTACGCCCGGGCGAGCGGCATGATGAGCCTGGCGGCGTCCCTGGCCGGGGTAGGGGCCCCCATCCTGGAAGCCCCTGGGCCTCGGGGGAATTTTCGCCCTGGACCTCCTGGGGGCAGGGGCTGCCGTCTTTAGCCTCCTTCTGGTGCCCATCCCCAACCCGAGGCTCGAGGCCCGAGAGAAGACCTCCTGGATAGGGGAAGCCCTCTTCGGGTTCCGCTTCATCCTGGAAAGGCCTCCCCTCCTCGGCCTCCAGCTCATGTTCTTCGGGATCCACCTCCTCGCCACCCTGGGGTCCACGGTCCTCCCGGCCATGGTCCTGGCCAAGACGGGGTTTTCGGAAGCCGCCCTTGCTTTAGTGCGCTCCGCCGCGGGGCTTGGCGGGGTGGCAGGGGGGCTTCTCCTCTCCCTGTGGGGCGGACCCAGAAAACGGGTTCACGGGGTCTTCCTGGCCCTGGCCTTCATGGGGGCGGTGGAAGGGCCTTCCGCGTGGGCGGTCCTGGCCTTCCTGGAAAGCCTCTTTATCCCGGTGCTCAACGGCTCTAACCAGGCCATCTGGCAGGCCAAGGTGCCCCTTGCCGTGCAGGGCAAGGTCTTCGCCGCAAGGCGCATGATCGCCTGGTGCGCCAATCCCCTGGCCATGCTCCTCGCGGGGCCCCTGGCCGACCGGGTCTTCGGTCCCCGGTACGGGCAGGGGGAAGGCATCGCCCTCATGCCCCTCCTCTTCGGGAGCCTGGGGGTGCGTTGGGGGCTTTCCGGCTACCTCCTCCCCCGGGTGCGGGAAGCGGAAAGCCTCCTCCCCGACGCCAAGGAGAACCAGGCGCCCCCGACGTGATCGCGCCCAGACGCAAGGCCAAGGGGCGTCCCTCCAATGTGGCCTCCTTCCCTCCCAAGGAAAGAGGGGGCCTGTAGGCTTCCCCTATGGGCGAGCCTCTCCTCGCCCCGGCCCTCCGCCTCCTCGAGGAGGGGAAGGACGGGGAGGCCCTGGCCCTCCTCCAAAGCCCCCAAGAAGACCTCCCGGAGGCCGAGCGCCTGGCCCTTTTAGGCTTCGTGGAGGCCCGCAAGGGGAACCTTCGGGCCTACCGCGCCCTGGCCCTAAAGGCCGCCCGAAGGGCCCAGACCCCCCTCACCCTCTACCACCTGGGCCTCGCCCTCCCCCCAAGGGCGGGCGTCCTGGCCCTGGAGGAGGCCCTGCGCCGCTTCCGGGGGGACGCCAAAGGGGAGGCCCGGCTCCACCTGGCCCTGGCCGTGGCCCTGGAGCGCCTGGGCCGGCCCGAGGCCCTGGGCCACGCCGCCCTCGCCCGCCTGAAGGACCCCTCCCCCTGGACCATCCTCCACCACCTGCGCCTGGAGCTCTTCTTCGGCACCACGCCCCTTCCCGAGGTCCTGGAGGAGGCGGAGCCCTTCCTGCCCCACCCCTTCCCCGGGGTGCGCCTTCTCGCGGGGCACACCCTGGCCCTGGCCCACCTCCTCCGGGGAAGCCCGAGGCGGGCAAGGAACCTCCTCCGGGGCCTCCTCCCTCTCCTGGAGCCGCCAAGCCTCGCGAGCCTCCTGGTCCTCGGGGCCTTGGCCCTGGACCCCCCCGAGGTCCGGCTCCTCCTAGAAGGGGCCCAGGCCTTCCTCCCCCGGGAGGGCTGGCCCTGGGGGTTTTACCTCCTCGCCCGGGGGCTTCAGGAGGGGGATGAGGCCTGCCTCCTCGCCGCCCACGGCCTTTTGCGGGAAGACGGGGCCCCCTACGCCCTCCTGGCCGAGGCCCGCCTAAAGGCGCTCGGGGTGGAGGTGGAAGCCCCCCTGGCCCCGGGGCTTGCCCCCGGCCTCCGCCCGGAGGCCCGGGCCTTCTTCCTGGGCCCGGCCGAGGCGCCCCTCCTTCGCTTCCTCGGGGGAGGCCCCCTTCCCTCCCTGGGCCCCAGGGGCACCGAGGCCCTGGCCCTCCTCCTCGCCCGCGAGGAGGGCCTACCGGGGGAGGCCCTGGCGGAGGCCCTCTACGGGGAGCCCAACCTGGGGGCCCTAAAGGCTCTCCTCCACCGCCTGCGGGAAAAGGGCCTCCGGGTCTCCTGCGCTCCTTACCGCCTGGAAACCCCTCCCCCCTCGGACCTTTCGGCCTTCCTCCGGGCCCTCTCCCGGGGAGACCTGGAGGAGGCCCTGGCCCTCTACCGGGGCCCCCTCCTCCCCTGGAGCCAGGCCCCCGGGGTGGAGGAACTTCGCCTGGAGCTGGAGGAGGCCCTGAGGCAAGCAGTGCTGGCCCAGGGCGAGGTGGAAAACCTCTTCCTCCTGGCCGAGCGCCTGGGGGAGGACCTGGAGATCTGGGAGGCCCTCCTGGAGAGGCTACCCCCCGAAGACCCCCGCCTTCCCATCGCCCGGGCCCGGGTGGCGAGGCTCCGCCGGGAGTACGGCGTGTGAGGCCGGAGGGACGCAGTTGGGGTCCCAGCAGGCCAAAGCGGGCCCGGAAGGCCGGGCCAGGAGGAGAAGCCAGACCAAAAGCCAAAGCCAAAGGGCCTTGCCCCTCATGCCCCCAGGGTGCCACAAGGAAGGTTACACGGGCGGTCAAGGGTTACGCGAGATGTGAGCCGCGGAACCCCTTCCACGTAACCTCGCGTAACCTCCCCCCTGCTACCCTGGGGCTAACCCGGAAGAGGAGGCTTCCTCCGGGTTAAAGGAGGGATGAGGCATGAAAAGGCTGGTGATGCTCAGCGGCCCTTTCCTTGCCCGTGAAGAAGCCTTCGCTCTTGTAGACGCCAAAGCCCTAGTCCGGTGATTCACGACGAGATCAAACCCGTCGTAGAAGCTCGCGGCCTAGGGGTGACCTTCCGAAGGGCAAAGGAGGAAGTGCGAGCCCTCCGGGGGGTCACATTTAGCCTTGATCCCGGGGAGGGCCTGGCCCTTCTTGGAGGCAACGGGGCCGGCAAGTCCACCCTGATCCGGGTTCTGGCCGGAATCCTCCTGCCCCAGGAAGGCGAGGCTCGGCTTTGGGGGCTGGACCCCTGGCGTTTTCGCACCCGGCTGGCCCAACGCTATGGGCTTGTTCTAGGTGGGCGGTCTCGTCTTTCCCCCCTGCTTTCCGTGGAGGAAAACCTCAGGCTTTGGGGAGCGCTCTACGGGCTTGCCGGGGCACACGCCAAGCGCAGGATCCAGGAGGTGGCAGAGGCCCTAGATCTCACCCCCATCCTCGGGGTTGCCGCTTCCCGTCTTTCCCTGGGACAACGGAACCGTGCGGAACTGGCCCTGGCCCTCCTGCCCGAACCGGAACTCCTCCTTTTGGACGAGCCCTTTGTCGGCCTAGACACACTAGGGCGTAAATCTGTTTTAAATCTCCTAGAAACCCTCAAGGTCCACCGGGGTGTCGCCCTCATCATGGCGTCCCACGAACTCTCGGGCGTAGAAGGGGTCCTGGAGCGAGCCCTGGTCTTGCGGCGGGGAGAGGTAGCTTTCTTGGGAGATCTCACTGCCCTCCGAACGGGTCTGGACTTCCGCCACGTCAAGGTGCTCTTCCACGAACCTTTCCGGGGAAATCCCCCCCCATGGGCTACCGTTTCCGAAGGAGGATATGTTCTGGAGGCCAAGGTTTCCCCAGAGGAAATCCCGGGCTTCCTGTCCGGGATGCTGGCCCTCGGGAGCGTGCGGGAAGTCTCCGTCCAGGAACCCAGCCTGGAGGAGGTGATGGAGGTTTGGCTTCGCACCTAGCCGTCCTGGAATTCCACCTCAAGGAGGCTTGGAGGGGTTGGCCGGGGATGGCGTTATACCTTGGCTACACCCTAATCGTTTACGTGGTGCTTTTTTCCCTTTGGGGAAGCCTGGAAGCGCCACCCTGGGTCCTAGGGTACCTCTGGGCAGCAGAGGCCCTCTACATGGGGGTACCCAGGTTTTGGAGCCAGCTTCACCAGGAAGCCAGGATGGGAGAGTTGGCCCTACGCTTGGCCCTTCCGTACCCCTTTGTCCTCCTTCGCTTTCAGCGCTACCTGGCCACCGCCCTCCTCCAGGTCCCCTGGGTGGTCGCCGTGGGCGGTGCGGTCATTTGGGCTCTGGGACTACCCGCCTCTCTAAGCCTTTGGAGCCTTCCGGCCCTAACCTTGGGCCTCATCCTAAACTTCCTATTGGAACTCACCTTTGCCTTGCTGACCTTTCGGTCTATCTCCCCCATGGCCCTTGGAGTTCTTCTGGAGATGTTACGGCTCCTAGGGGGAGCCGTGGTGCTGCCCTTGGAGTTTTGGCCCGGGAGTGGAGCGCTCCTCCTACTCCAGCCCCTAGCCGCGACCTTCTACTTGCCGGCCCGGGTGGCCGCCGGGGGCGAACCGGCTTGGCTTCTGGGTACCCTCGTTTGGATCCTGGTCTTCCTAGGGCTTCTGGCCTACCTTTTCCCTCGAGCCCTGGCCGCTTTGTCGGAAAGGGGGGAGGTGTAAATGGAGGCTTGGTCCCGGTGGTTTAGAGCTTGGCCCCTTTTGCTACGGAGCCGTTTTCTAGAAGCATGGCAGGACCCCCTGGGCTTCTGGGCAAGCGTTTTGGCCAGGGTGATCAACAACAGCCTCTGGCTTTTGGTCTTTTACCTCTTCTTCCTGCGCTTCCCGGAGGTCCGGGGATTCCGCTTTGAGGACCTGGTGCTCACCTGGGCGATGGCCTTTGGTGCTTTTGGGCTTCTACAGGCGCTTTGGGGCGGGGTATTGGGTCTGGCTCGTTTGGCAGAAACGGGAGAGCTGGAAGTCCACCTTCCGCTTCCCGTTCCTCTCTTGCCCTACCTCCTTTCCCTTCGCCTGCAGCCCACAGGCCTAGGCGACCTCCTTTGGTCCCTGAGCGTTCTGGCCTTACTCGGCGTGAACTGGTTCTACGCCCTATGTGCCTTGGTGGGCGCTTCTCTCGTGGCTCTGGGCTTCTTCCTCGCCCTGGCCTCCACGTCCCTTTGGGGCCTCAGGGTCCAGAACCTGCTCCCGGTGGCCTACGCTGGGCTCGTCCAGTTTGCCACCTGGCCGCCCAGTGTGTACAAACCCACCATCAAGGCGCTCCTTCTCAGCCTGATCCCGGCTTTCTGGTTGGGACCGCTACCGGCAAGGGCCGTTGTTGAAGGTTCTGGTCTCGCCACGCTTTGGGGATTTGGTCTTGGATTCCTCACCCTGGGAAGCCTAGCCTTTTGGCTAGGCCTGCGCCGCTACATCGCTCCGGGAGGATAGGAATGTTCGTGGGGGAAAGAGTCCGTTTAGATCCGGTACAGCGGGCCCATCTACCAAAAATCATCGCGTGGATGTACAAGGAAGAGGTTATCGCACGCGCCTTCTTCGGTGACCCCTTACCCAGATCGCTAGAAGAGATGGAGGCCTGGCTCCAGCAATTGCGAAGCAACCCCCACGCCAGGGTCCTTGCCGTGGTCTACCGCGAAACAGAGGAGATCGTGGGCGAGGTCGCCCTTCAACCGATAGACTGGCGAAACCGCTCCACCTTCTTTGCCATAATCCTGGGCGAAGAGTCTAGGCGGGGTGAAGGTTTGGGAACCGAGGCCGCGCGCCTGGCGCTTCGGTACGCCTTTGAGGGGCTAAATTTAAACCGCGTGGAAGCCAACGTGCTCAGTTCTAATGAAGCCTCTATCCGCCTGCTAAAGCGGGTCGGGTTTACGTGGGAGGGAAAGCGGAGGGCCGCCGTTTGGAAATCCGGACAATGGGAAGACATGGAAATCTACGGGATAACGGCCAGAGAATGGTACGAAAGCCAGGAAAGTGGCTTTGAAGGGCCTAAATTAAGGGTCAACCATGAGGGAGTAACGTAGATGCAAGCAAGTGCAAGAGGTCAGGGTCGGCGGCCGGACGCGGCGGGTCCACGTGAGGCCCTTCGCCTGGAACCTGCGCTCGCCCTCTGCTCACCCATCAACGGCGTAATCTGGGGGGTTCGCGGCGTCATTGTGTAGGAACTTTACGCCCTTTTCCATTCTGCTCCCTGCGGAAGGCATGCGCCTTTTCGCGGCGGGGTTCTTTTACCTCCCCGTGTACCTCTTGGCCGCGGAGAAGGCCAGGACCCCCTTAGAAGCCACGCTTCCCCAGACCCTCCTCTACGCCTTGGGGTTCGCGAGCCTGTGGGTGGGTGCCCTTCTGGACCGAAAACGGGTTTTGGCCCTTTCCACCCTCGGCCAGGCCGCCCTGGCCCTCGCCCTTCTCCCCGCCCCGGGCCTGCCCCTTCTCTACCTCCTCGTCCTCCTCCTGCTCTTTGAGCTCCTAGACCGCTTCCGCGCCCTGGGCGCAGGGCTTTACCTGAGAAGCCTGGTGCCGAAGGAACTTGTGGGCCGGGGCATGGAAGGGGTGGCCTTTATTTCGGGCCTGCTCGCCCCCTTAGGCCCCCTCCTGGGCAGGGGTGGCCCTCCCCCTCCCCTTCCTCCTGGCCGGAGGGCTCCTCCTCGCCCTCGCCCTTTGGGTGGGAAGGGGGTGGCGGTGAGGGGCAAGCCCCCCTCGGCGGGGGCCTAGCCAGCAAAGGCGGCTTTTTGGCGCCTGAATGGGGGCCGTGGTAAAGTGAAAAGGGAATGGTAAAGTTCAGGGTGAGCAGTAAAGGGCAAATCACCCTTCCCAAGGCGGTCCGGGAGGCCCTTGGGCTCCGCCCGGGAGAGGAAGTGGTCTTTGAGCTCCGGGAAGGAGGGGCCTTCCTCCACCCCCGGCGCCGGGTTCCCCTAGAAGCCCTGCTCGGGCGCCTGAAGGGCAAGCGGGGGTTCCCCGGCGAAGAGGCGGAGAGGCGGGCGCGGGAGGAGGCGTGGAGGGAAGGGGCTTGAAGCCCTACTACCTGGACACCTCCCTGAGGCTCCGCCTCCTGACCGGGGACCCTCCGGAGCTTGCCGCCCACCCCCGCCTCCCCAGCGCCCGGGCCCGGGTGGCGAGGCCCCGCCGGCCGGGGAGACGCAGTTGGGGTCCCAGCAGGCCAAAGCGGAACCCCTTCCACGCAACCCTGCGTAACCTCCCCCCTGCTACCCTGGGGCTAGCCCGTAAAGGGGATAAAAGGGAGATGCTCAAGGAAGTGCAAGCCAAGAAGCCACTGGGGCACAGCCAGAATGGATTCTGGCCGCAAGTGCGCATCTTTAAGGGCGGCGTAAACTCAGGAGCATGGAAAAGCTCGAGGCCCTAAGGCGCCTCTTCCCCGGGCAGGTGGACCTCTCGGAAAGCGAGCGCCTGCGCCACGGGAAGGACGAGGGCTACCCAGAGGCCAAGCCCGTCTTGGCCGTGGTCTACCCGGAAAGCGTGGAAGACGTGCAGAAGGCCCTCCAATGGGCCCGGGAGTGGGGCGTGGCGGTGATCCCCTTCGGGGCGGGGACGAGCCTCGAGGGCCACCTCTACCCGGTGCGGGAGGCCATCAGCCTGGACCTAAGCCGGATGAACCGGGTCCTAAGGGTCCAGCCCCAGGATTTCCTCTGCGTGGTGGAGCCCGGCCTCACCCGCAAGGCCCTGAACGAGGCCCTGAAGGGAACAGGCCTCTTCTTCCCCGTGGACCCGGGGGCGGACGCCACCTTGGGCGGGATGGCCGCCACCAACGCCAGCGGCACCACCACGGTGCGCTACGGGGGGATGCGGCACAACGTCCTCGCCCTCCAGGTGGTCCTGGCAAGCGGCGAGGTGCTGGAGCTCGGCCGTGGCGTGCGCAAGACCTCCTCGGGCTACGACCTCAAGGACCTTTTCATCGGCAGCGAGGGCACCCTGGGGGTCATCACCCGCCTCACCCTAAGGCTCCACCCCCTCCCTGAGCACGTCCACACCCTAAGGGCCTTCTTCCCCGGAGTGGAGGAGGCGGCGGAGGCGAGCTACAGGGTCATGGCCACGGGGCTGCCCGTGGCGAGGCTGGAGCTTTTGGACGAACTCGCTCTGAAGGCGCTGAACCGCTACCTCTCCACGGACTTCCCGGAAAAGCCTGCCTTGTTCCTAGAGTTCCACGCCTCCACCCGGGAGGCCCTGGAGGCCGAAAGCGCCTTGGCCTTGGAGCTGGTAGAGGAGGTAGGGGCGCTTACGGTGGAGGCGGCCAAGACCGAGGAGGAGCGGCGCAGACAGTGGGAGGCGCGGCACCAGGCCTACTGGGCCCTCGTCCACCTCTTCCCCGGCCACCGCTTCATGATCATCGACACCGCCGTCCCCCTCTCCCGGCTAGCCGAAATGGTGCGGTACGCCCAAGGCCTTCTCCAGGAGATGGGGCTTGAGGGAAGCATGGTGGGCCATGTGGGGGACGGGAACTTCCACACCTTGGTCCCGATCCTTCCCGAGGACTACCCGAAGGCGGAGGCCTACGCCGAGAGGCTCGTGGAGAGGGCTTTGGCCCTCGGGGGCACCTGCACCGGGGAGCACGGGGTAGGCCTCCGCAAAAAGAAGTTCCTCCCCAAGGAGCACGGGGACTCCCTGGAATGGATGCGAAAGCTAAAGACTCTCCTGGACCCCGAGGGCCTCCTGAACCCCGGGAAGGTGCTTGACATATCCCCTTCTCCCCGCTATATTTAGGGATGGCGACGCGGGGTGGAGCAGCCTGGTAGCTCGTCGGGCTCATAACCCGAAGGTCGCGGGTTCAAATCCCGCCCCCGCAACCAAACCCTCCCCCGGGCACCTTCGGCCCGGGGGTCTTGCCCTAACCTGAGGGTATGGACTGGGAGACCCTGGAAAACCCCAAGCGCCTCGCCAAAACCTTCCGCTTCAAGGACTTCCGGGAGGCCTTGGCCTTCGCCAACCGGGTGGGGGAGCTGGCGGAAAGGGAGAACCACCACCCGCGCCTCACCGTGGAGTGGGGGCGGGTCACCGTGGAGTGGTGGACCCATTCGGCGGGGGGGATCACGGAAAGGGACCGGGAGATGGCCCGCCTAACGGACGCCCTCCTGGGGTAGCCTGAAAGGGATATGGAGGCGCGGACCCTGGAGCTCGTCTTTCCGGAACACACCAACCCCATGGGGGCGGCCTTCGGCGGCTTCGTCCTGAGCCTCATGGACAAGGTGGGCTCCTACGCCGCGGCCCGCCAGGCCAAGAAGCCCGTAGTCACCGTGGCGGTGTCGGGCGTGGAGTTCAAGGTACCCATCCGCACCGGGGACCTCCTGGAGGTGGTGGCCCGGGTGGTGCGGGTAGGGAGAACCTCCCTCACGGTGGAGGTGGAGGTCTACAAGGAGCGCTTTGGGGAGGAGGACGGCCGGGTGCTGGCCACCAAGGGAGTGCTCACCTACGTGGCCGTGAACGAAAAGGGCGAGCCGGTGCCGGTGGAGGCCCATGCGGGTGCTGATTGACGCCGGCTGTCCCTACTGCCGGGCCTTGGGGCGGGCCCTGGAGGCCCTGGATCTGGGGAAGACCCTCCGGGTGGAGCCTCTCCAGGAGGCCCAGGACCTCCCCCAGGCGGAACTCCTGAAAGCCCTTCACGTCTTGGAAGGGGGGAGGACCCACCGGGGCTACGCTGCCCTCGTGGCCCTAAGCCGGAGGCTCCCTCTCCTTTGGCCCCTTTACCCCTTTCTTCTTCTCCTCGTCCCCTTTGGGCTTGGCGAGGGGCTCTACCGCTTCCTGGCCCAAAGGAGGCCCCGTGCCTGAGCTTCCCGAGGTGGAGACCACGAGGAGGAGGCTCCTCCCCCTCCTCCTGGGCCAGCGTCTCCGAGGGATCCGCCACCAGGACCCCCTTCGCTACCGCCACACGGAGCGGGCGGCCGGCAGGCGGGTGGAGGGCGTAGAACGGCGGGGCAAGTTTCTCCTCCTCTCCCTCTCCGGGGGCCTCGAGGCCGTGGTCCACCTGGGGATGACCGGGGGCTTCCGTCTGGAAAAGACCCCCCACACCCGGGCGGAGTTCCTCCTGGAAAGGGGGGTGCTCTACTTCCACGACCCCCGGCGCTTCGGGCGCATCCTGGTGGTGGAGGCAGGGCGCTACGAGGAGCTCCCCCTCCTGAGGAGGCTTGGCCCCGAGCCCCTTTCCGAGGCCTTCACCTTCCCCGGCTTCCTCCAGGGCCTGAGGCAGAGCGCCCGGCCCCTCAAGGCCCTTCTCCTGGACCAGACCCTGGTGGCCGGGGTGGGGAACATCTACGCCGACGAGGCCCTCTTCCGGGCCCGCCTGAACCCCTTACGCCCGGCCAGGAGCCTGGGGGAGGCGGAGGCCCAGAGGCTCTTCCAGGCCATCCGGGAGGTCCTCGCCGAAGCGGTGGCCCTGGGGGGGAGCACCCTTTCCGACCGCACCTACCAGCAGCCCGACGGCCTTCCCGGAAGCTTCCAGGAGCGCCACGCCGTCTACGGCCGGGCGGGCCTCCCCTGCCCCACCTGCGGCGCCCCCATCGCCAGGCGGGTGGTGGCGGGCCGGGGGACGCACTTCTGCCCCCACTGCCAGGCCTGATGCCCCTTTCTATTGAAGGGCCCTCCCGGAGCAAGGCCACCCGCATGGGGGCCCCGGTAGAAAGTCCCTACGAGGTTTTTGGAGCTTAGGAGCGCAGAAATCCAAAGCAAAACGCCATCAGCCCACCCGCCCCCGTCCCCGGTCCAGGAGGTAGAAGAGGAGGGCAGAAAGCAGGGCCAAGACGGCGGCCAGGGCCACGGCCTCGCGGTAAGGCCCCTCCCCGGGCCGCCCCAGGCGCTCGTAGACGGCGAGGGGGAGGGTGGTCCACTCCGGCCGCCAGAGGACGAGGCTGGCCCCAAACTCCCCCAGGATGGCCGCCAGGGCCAGGGCGGACCCCGAGCGGAGGGCGGGGAGGAGGAGGGGAAGCTCCACCCTCAGGAAGGCCCGGTAGGGGCCCGCCCCCAAGACCCTCGCCGCCTCGAGGAGGCTTGAGGGGAGGCTCCGCAGGGCGGGCAGGAGGGCCCGGGCCAGGAGGGGGTAGGCCAAAAGAGCGTAGGCCAAAAGGAGGAGGCCCAAGGACCCTCTCCAGGAGGGGTAGGCCAGGAGGTAGCCCAGGCCCAGGGCCACCGGGCTTACCATGAGGGGGAAAAGCCCGAGGAGGTCCCAAGCCCCCCCACGCCGCGCGGCCACCCCGTAGGCCACCCCCAGGGGCAGGGCCAGGAGGAAGGCGAGAAGCGTGAAGCGGAGGCTGTTCCCCAGGGCCAGGGGGAGGGGGGTGAAGTCCTGGGAGGCCCAGGCCTGGACGAGGGCCCGGGGGCTTACCTCCAGGAAGAGGGCGAGGAGGGGAGCGAAGAGGCAGAGGAAGAGGAGGCCTAAGCCCAGGGCGAGGAGCCAGGGCCTCCGGCTGGGGAGGAGCCCCCCGGGGGCGAGGGGGTAGGTGGGGATCCGGAGGTAGAGGAAGGCGGCCAGGCCCAGGGTGAGGACCTGGAGGAGCATGAGGGCGCTGGCCTCGGGGAAGGCAAGGCGGTAGGCCAGGAGGGTGTAGACCTCCACCTCCAGGGTGGCGTACCGCCCGCCCCCGAGGAGAAGGGGCACCCCGAAGGCGGAGAAGGCGTAGAGGAAGACGAGAAGCCCCGCCGAACCCAAGGCGGGCAGGAGGAGGGGAAGCCCCACCCGGAGGAGGGCGCGAACGGGCGTGGCCCCCAGCACCCTGGCCGCCCCCAGGGGCCCCTCGAGGCGGAGGGCCACGGGGAGGAGGATGCGGAGCGCAAGGCCCAGGTTGTAGAAAACCGCCGCCAGCAGGAGGAGGGCCTCCGTGCCGTAGAGGTCCACCCCGAGAAGCCCCCTGGGACCGAGGAGGGCCAGAAAGCCCAGGGCCACCACCGGGGTGGGGAGGACAAAGGGCAGGGTGCTGAGGGCCAGGAGGACCTCCCTAAAGGGAAAGCGCCGCCGGAACAAAAAAGCCAAGGGCAGGGCCAAGGCGAGGGTGAGGAGGGCGGAGAGGAGGCCGTAGCGAAGGCTAAAGAGGTAGCGGCCCAGGTAGTAGGGGTTCTCCAGGGCCTGGGCAAACCCCGTCCCCAGGGCCAGGATGCGGAAGAGGGGATAGAAGAGGGCGAAGCCCAGGAAGAGGAGGAGGAAGCCCTGGGCGAGGCGGACCACCCCCTAACGCCTCGCCCGCCGCACCGCCTCCGGGCTTTGGCCCTGGAGGACCACCTTGGTCCACTCCTCAATCCAGCGCTCCCGGTTTTGGGCCACCACCTTGGGGTCCAGGCGCACGCTTCCCAAGGGCTCGGGGGCGAAGCGGAAGACCTCGGGGAGCTTGGCGTCCTTCCTTGCGGGGTAGACCCACATCTCCGTGGGGATGTTCTCCTGCACGGGCCGGGAGAGGAGCCAGTCCACCACCTTCTTAGCCCCCTCGAGGTTTCTGGTGCCCTTCAGGATCCCCACGAACTCCACTTGGAAGAAGGCGAGCTCGGGGAAGAGGTTGCCCGTGGGGGGTTCCTTGTACTTGCCCTCGGAGTAGTAGACCTCGGCCGCGGGGGAGGTGGTGTAGGAAACCACCAGGGGCCTATCCCCCTTGTAGAGGCTGAAGTGGGTGTAGTAGGCCTCGCTCCAGCCCTTGGCCACCCGCACCCCCCCGTCCCGAAGCCTTGCCCAGAAGTCCAGGTACCCGTCCTCGCCAAAGTGGGCCACCGTGGCCATGAGGAAGGCGAGGCCCGGGGAGCTGGTGGCGGGGTTCTCCACCACCAGAAGCCGCGCGTACTCCGGGCGGGCGAGGTCCAGGGGCGCCTTGGGCAGGGGGCGGTCCTTGAAGTAGGCCCGGTCGTAGTTCAGGCTTACCCAGCCGTAGTCCACGGGAAGGGCCCGGAAGGTGGGGTCCAGGAGCAGGGTGGCCTTGAGGTTCCGGACCTCCGGGCTGCGGTAGGGGAGGAGGATGTCCGCCTCCAGGGCCCGGGAGAGGAAGGTGTTGTCAAAGCCGTAGAGCACGTCGGCGATGGGGGCCCCTTTGGTGAGGATGGCCCGGTTCAGGGTCTCCCCCGCGTCCCCCGCCTTCAGGAAGCGGAGCTTGAGGCCCGTTTCCCGTTCAAACCGGGCGATGAGCCCCTTGTCCAGGGAAAAGCTCTCGTGGGTGAGGACCGTGACCTCCTGGCCCCAGGCCAGGGCCAAAAAGACGAGGAGCGCCAGCGCTCTAACCATAAAACCCCTCCTTGTCACCGGGAGGGGCCTCGGTCACCTTCCCTACGCCGGCATTACCCGGATCAGGTTCCAAGGGTATCTCTCAGCCCCTTTGGGGCACCCCCGGTGACGCCTCTAGTGTAGCACGCGGAGCACCCCCAGGGCCTCGCGGAAGGCCCTTTCAAAGGCCTCGGGCTGGTCCCACCAAGGGAAGTGCCCGGCCCCGGGAACCACGTGGATGGGGGCCCGGAGGCGCTCGGCCACCTCCTCGGCGTGGGGGTAGCTGGTGCCGTCCCTCTCCCCCACCACCACCGCCAGGGGCTTCCGGCCCGGGGAGAGGTAGGGGGTGTAGTCCAGGTGCCAGAGGCCGTTTCGCAGGAAGGCCCGAGCCGGGGCCTCCGGCCCCACCACCCCCGAGCCCTCCACCACCCACTCGTACTCCAGGCGGCTCCTTGGGCTCGGAAACATGAGGCGGTCAAAGAGGGCCTTGGGGTCCGCCTTCTCCAGGGCGGCCCTGAGGTCGGCCTCGGGGTCCCCCAGGGGGCATAGCCCTGCGGCCTCGGCCAGGCGGGCGGCCAGCCAGGGAAAGTTGACCCAGGGGGCGAGGAGGAGCGCCCCTTCCGCCCCGGGGTAGCGGCGCAGGACCTCCAGGGCGACCACCGCCCCAAAGCCGTGGGCGAGCAGGGCGAAGCGGTCTATCCCCAGGGCCTCGGCCAGGCGCAGGGTGTCCTCGGCCAGGGCGTCCACGGTGAAGAGCCTGGGGTCCTCGGGAAGCTCGAGGCTCCGCCCGGAGCCCCGCTGGTCAAAGTAGACCACCCGGAAGCCCTCGAGGTACTCCTGGAGGCCTTCCCGAAGGGCATAGGCGTTCCCCCCAGGCCCCCCGTGGAGGACGAGGAGGACGGGGGCATGGATATCCCCCACGTCCTCCACGTAGAGTTCCGCCTCCCCTACGGGGATGTAGCCGATTTCCTCCCGCATCCCCTATACACTACCCCATCCTGGAGCCGGAAGGTCCAGACCCGAACCCCCGGCACTTCCCGGGCCTGGGCCTCCGCCTCCGCCGAGGCCCCGAAGACCTGGAGGAGGCTAACCCCCTCCCCCTCCAGAAGCCAGTAGGGGTGGGGCAGGCCCCGGGCCAAAGCCTCCAGGGCCTCCCGGTCCTTGCCTTCCACAAAAAGCACCCTCATCCCGCGCCTCCCGAGCCGCGCTCCCCGGCCCCTTGCCAGAGACGGTGATAGAGGAGGATCTGGGCGCTTTCCTCCAGGGTGGTGAGGAGGCTAAAGGCCTCCAGAAGGGCCTCCTCAGGCTTCTCCTTGAGGCCTGTGGCGAAGGCCCCATGCCCCCTTATGAGGCAGGCCCGGTGGTGCTTCAGGGCCTCGGCCACGCTCAAGGCCGCCTCCTCCGTGGCAGAACGCGTCTTTGGGGAGAGGACGGGCACCTCCTTCAGGTAGAGCTGGCCCTCGAGGTCCAGGGGAAGGAGGCGCTCCAGGGAAAGGCTGAGGGCCACGGCCACCCGGGGATGGGCGTGGACCAGGGCCCGGGCCTCCGTGCTGCGGTAGACCTCCCGGTGGACCACGCTCTCCACGCTGGCCCCTTGAGGGATGGGCCCGAAAAGGGGCACCTCCAGGAGGTCCTCCGGGGTGAGGTGGGCCTTCTGCACCCCGCTTTTGGTGATGAGGAAGCCCTCCTTGGTCCGCACGGAGAAGTTCCCCGCGGTGGCGGAGATGAGGCCCTGGCGGAAGAGGTCCTCCCCCACCTGGCGAAAGGCGCCGTACACCCTGGCGAGCATGGCGGAGGGGCGCTAGACCCCCTTCCCCGGCTGCTCCCGGCGCGCGGGGCGGCGGGCGGGGGCCTCCTTGGCCTCCACCGCCTCCTTCCGCGCCTCCTCAATGGCCCGTAAGGTCTTCTGGTCCACCACCTGGGTGAAGCGGACGAAGTCCGAGCCGGTACCCGCCGGGATGAGGCGGCCCAGGATGACGTTCTCCTTGAGGCCGATGAGCTCGTCCTTCTTCCCGGCGATGGCCGCCTCGGTGAGGACGTGGGTGGTGTTCTGGAAGCTGGCGGCGGAGAGCCAGCTCTTGGTGGAGAGGGCGCTCTTGGTGACCCCCATGAGGAGAGGCTTCCAGGCCACGGGCACCTTGCCCTCGGCGAGGAGGCGCTCGTTCAGGGCCTCCACGTCCCACTTCTCCAGGACCTGGCCCTCGAGGAGGCGGCTGTCCCCAGGGTCGGTGACCTCCACGTACTTGAGCATCTGCCGGACCACGATCTCAATGTGCTTGTCGTGGAGCTTCACGCCCTGGGCCCGGTAGACCTTTTGGATCTCGTCCACGAGGTAACGCTCCACCGCCTCGGGGCCCTTGGCCTCCAGGAGCTGGTGGGGGTCCACGGCCCCGCGGGTCAGGGGCTGGCCCGCCTCCACGTAGTCCCCGTCCTTCACGAGAAGGCGGGCATCCTTGGGGAGCTTGTACTCCTTGGAGAAGCCCTCGGACTCCACGAAGAGGGAGAGCCGGTCCTCGCCCTCCTCGAGGCGCACCACCCCGTCGATCTCGGAGATGACCGCCTTGGCCTTGGGACGGCGGGCCTCAAAGAGCTCAATCACCCGGGGGAGACCCTGGGTGATGTCCGCCGCCCCCGCCACCCCCCCGGTGTGGAAGGTGCGCATGGTGAGCTGGGTCCCGGGCTCCCCGATGGACTGGGCGGCGATGATCCCCACCGCCTCCCCGATGGAGACGGGCCGGGCCATGGAGAGGTCGTAGCCGTAGCACTTCTGGCACACCCCGTAGCGGGTCTGGCAGGTGAGGGGGCTCCGCACGGGCACCTCTTGGATCTCCCCCGCCTCGGCGGCCTTGAGGAGGAGGGCGACGTCCTCCATGGTGAGGTAGCGGCCCTCCTCCAGCCTCCGCCCCAGGACCCCCACCTCCCGGGCCAGCACCCGCCCGTAGAGGCCAGATTCAATGTCCGAGCGCTTCCTGAGGCGCTGTGTACGGGTCACCTCGTCGGGCTGGAAGAGGGGGATGGAGATGTAGTTGGTGGTGCCGCAGTCCGCCTCCCGCACCACGATCTCGTGGGCCACGTCCACCAGCTTCCGGGTAAGGTAGCCGGAGTCGGCGGTGCGGAGCGCCGTGTCCGCTCCGCCCTTACGGGCCCCGTGGCTACTGATGAAGTACTCCAAGACGGTAAGCCCCTCGCGGAAGGAGGAGCGCACGGGCACCTCAAAGGTCTCGCCGGAGGGTTTCTGCATCAGGCCCCGCATGCCGCAGAGCTGGCGGATCTGCTGCGGGTTGCCCCGGGCCCCGGACTGGGCCATGACGTAGAGGGGGTTGAAGGGGTAGTTCTCCTCAAAGTTCCGGAAGACCGCCTGGGTAACCTTCTCCGTGGTCTCCGTCCAAAGCTGGATCACCTGGTCGTACCGCTCGCGGTCGGTGAGGAAGCCCATCTCGTAGGCCTGCTCAATCTGCCGGAGCTTCCGGTCGGCCTCCTCCAGGTACCTCTGCTTCTCGGGGGGGATGACCGCGTCGTCAATGCCGATGGTGATGCCGCTGGTGGTGGAGAGGGCAAAGCCGTAGTACTTGAGGGCGTCCAGAAGGCGGGCGGTCTTCTCCACCCCCAGGCGGAGGAAGGCGTGGTAGACGAGGTCCTTGAGGGAGTTCTTCTCCTGGGGCACGTCCATCTGGATGAGCTCCTGGGCCACCTTCTCGTCCCCCACGGCCTCGCCCACGATGCGGGCGAAGAGGATGCGGCCCGGGCTCGTCTCCAGGCGCCTACCCAGGTAGCGCACGGTGACCACGTCCTGGAGGTCCAAAAGCCCGTGGGCCACCGCCAGGAGGGCCTCGTCGGGGTTGGCGAAGACGAACTTCAGGCGGCCCACGCTGGTCTCCCGGCCGGCCACCCGGATGGGGGCGTTCAGGGCCACCTCGCCCCGCCCGTAGGCCTCGAGGGCCTCCTCGGGGGAGGCGAACTCCCGGCCCGCCCCCTTCTTCTCCCGCCGCACCTGGGTGATGTAGTAAAGCCCCAGGATGATGTCCCGGCTGGGCTTGGCCAGGGGCTCGCCCGAGGCGGGGGAGAGGAGGTTGTGGGCGGAGAGCATCTGGATGCGGGCCTCCGCCTGGGCGAAGGAGGAGAGGGGCACGTGGACGGCCATCTGGTCCCCGTCAAAGTCGGCGTTGAAGGCCTCGCAGACCAGGGGGTGGAGCTGGATGGACTGCCCCTCCACCAAAACGGGCTGGAAGGCCTGGATGCCCAGGCGGTGCAGGGTGGGGGCGCGGTTTAGGAGGACCACCTTGCCGTGGATCACCTCCTCGAGGGCGTCCCACACCTCGTCCTTGATGTCCCGCTGGCGCTCCAGCATGCGCCTGGCCGCCTTGACGTTGGGGGCGATGCCCTTCTCCTCCATCCGCTTGATGAGGAAGGGCTTGAAGAGCTCCAGGGCCATGCGCTTGGGCAGGCCGCACTGGTGGAGCTTGAGCTGGGGCCCCACCACGATCACGCTTCGGCCCGAGTAGTCCACCCGCTTGCCCAGGAGGTTCTGGCGGAAGCGGCCCTGCTTGCCGGAGAGGATGTCGGTGAGGCTACGCAAGGGGCGCTCGGAGCCGGGGTTGGTCACGGGGCTTCCCCGGCGGCCGTTGTCAATCACCGCGTCCACCGCCTCCTGGAGCATGCGCTTCTCGTTGCGGATGATGATCTCCGGGGCCCCCTGGGCCAGCAGCTTCTTCAGGCGGTTGTTGCGGTTGATGAGGCGGCGGTAGAGGTCGTTGAGGTCGCTCGTGGCGAAGCGCCCCCCGTCCACCTGGACCATGGGGCGGAGGTCCGGGGGCAGGACGGGGACGGCCTCCAGGACCATCCACTCCGGGCGGTTGCCGGAGTCCAGGAAGGCCCGCACCACCTCGAGGCGCTTCCTGGCCTTGGCCCGCCGGGCCCGGGAGGGGTGCTTCATCTCCTCCAAAAGCTCCCTCTCCAGCTTCTCCAGGTCCAGCTCCCGTAGGAGCTGCTGGATGGCCTCGGCCCCCATGCGGGCATCTATGTCGTAGGACTCCACCACCCGCACCACGTTGCGGATGAGGTCCACCTCCACCCGGCCGTAGATCTCGCTCTTGACCCTGCCGCCGTCCGCCAGCGCATCCCCAGGGGCCACCCGGTCCCCGGTGGAGACCTCCACGTCGTCCTCAAAGGGGTAGACCCGGGCCTTGACCACCAGGATGCTGGCGGGCTCGTGCAGGTGAACCACCCCTTCGGCCTCGGCCACCACCTCCTCCTCGGGGTCTATGGCGGCCACGATCTTGTCCCCCGCCTGGACCCTGCCCCCCTCGGGCACGATGACGTTCATGTGGGGGGCCACCCGGTAGTCCTTGGGCTCGGTCCACTCCAGGAAGAGGGTGAGGTGGACCGTCTCCCCTTCCTCCTCCGCCTCCACCTCCTTGGCGGCCATGTTCCGGGGCAGGCGCAGGAGCCCCTTGCCCTCCGCCAGGGGCTGGCCCCTCTCCACGATCTCCCCCTGGACCACCAAAGGCGTCAGGCCCACGGGGAGGAAGTAGCGGGCCACCACCGCCTCCTCCTGGCGCAGGTAGAGGAGATGGCCCTCGGGAAGCTCCTTCAGCTCCACCACCCCGCCCTCCTCCGCGCGGAAGAGGTAGGGCTCGGGAAGCTCGGCCAGCACCTCGCCGGGCCTGTAGCCCTCCTTCTCCACCCAGGCCTCGAGGGGGAGGCGCAAGGCGGCCCGCTCCCGCCTCAGGTAGTCCACCCGCACCCGGCGGGGAAAGCGGTAGAGAGCCACCCCGTCCATGCGGCTCACCAGCCCGGGGGCGAGCTCCTGGCCCTTCGCCACCTCCTCCCCGTCCTTCACCAGGGCGTCCACCCCGGGGGGCAGGGGGTAGGTCTCCTGCTTGCCGTAGCGGAGCTCCCGGTACTCCTCATCGGTGAGGAGCTGGCGCTTCTCCACGGGGACGCCGTTCAAGACCGCCCCCTTAGGGTCTAAGACGATGTACTTGTTGAAGTAGAGCACCTGCTCCAGCTCCGTGGCGGAGAGGTCCAGGAGGGTGCCGATCTTGGAGGGGACGTCCTTGACGAACCAGATGTGGGCCGCGGGGGTGGCGAGCTCAATGTGGCCCATGCGGTAGCGGCGGACAATGCTCTTGGTCACCTCCACCCCGCACCGCTCGCACACCTTGCCCTCAAAGCGCTGGCGCTTGTACTTGCCGCAGGCGCACTCAAAGTCCTTGATGGGGCCGAAGATGCGCTCGTCAAAGAGGCCGTCCCGTTCGGGCTTCAGGGTGCGGTAGTTGATGGTCTCGGGCTTCTCCACCTCCCCGTAGCTCCAGGAGCGGATCCTCTCCGGGGAGGCCAGGGCGATACGAACCTTGCGGACTTCCTTCCTCATCTTTCCTCCGAAGCCGGGGCTTACCTCTTGGAGGCCAAGCCCTCAAAGATGTCCACGGGGCTGTCCTTCTCGTCCAGGGTCTGGACGTCCAGGGCCAGGGCCTGAAGCTCTTTCACCAAGACGCGGAAGGACTCGGGCACGCTGGGCTCGGGCACGTCCTCGCCCTTGATGATGGCCTCGTAGGCGGCGTTTCTGCCCTCAATGTCGTCGGACTTGAGGGTGAGCATCTCCTGCAGGGTGTGGGCCGCCCCGTAGGCCTCGAGGGCCCAGACCTCCATCTCCCCAAACCGCTGGCCCCCGAACTGGGCCTTGCCTCCCAGGGGCTGCTGGGTGATGAGGGAGTAGGGGCCCGTGGAGCGGGCGTGCATCTTGTCCTCCACCATGTGGTAGAGCTTCATGATGAACATCTGCCCCACCACGATGGGCCCCTCTATGGGCTCGCCCGAGCGCCCGTCGTAGAGGACCACCTTGCCCTGGACGAAGAGCTCCCGAAGCTGCTCCTCGGGGGGCTTGCCCGGGGTGACGAGGCCGAGCTTCTCCGCCCGCGCCAGCACCTCCTTCTCCCGCTTGTCCACGCCGAAGCCCTCGCTCAGGCGCCGGTGGAAGTAGAGGTCAAAGGCCTCGGCCAGGAGGGCCTTGACCTCGGGCTCCGTGGCCCCGTCAAAGACGGGGGAGACGTAGCGCTGGGCAAGGAAGTACCCCGCCAGGCCCAGGTGGGTTTCCAGGATCTGGCCCAGGTTCATGCGGCTCGGCACGCCCAAGGGGTTCAGGATCACGTCCACGGGGGTGCCGTCGGGCAGGTGGGGCATGTCCTCCACGGGGAGGATCTTGGCCACCACCCCTTTGTTCCCGTGGCGGTTGGCCAGCTTATCCCCCACCTGGAGCTTGCGCTTCTGGGCCACGAAGACCCGCACCACCTCCCGCACCCCGGGCTTGAGCTCCACCCCCGGGTCGCCCCGCCGGAGGCGCAGGCGGCCCACCACGATCCCCCCCTCCCCCGGGGGGACGCGCAGGGAGGTGTCCTTCACGTCCTTGGCCTTCTCCCCGAAGATGGAGCGGAGGAGGCGCTCCTCGGGGGAGGGCTCCTGCTCCCCCTTGAAGCTGGTGCGGCCCACCAGGATGTCCCCGGCCTTCACCTCGGCCCCGAGGCGCACGATGCCCTCCTCGTCCAGGTCGCGCAGGGCGGCCTCGGAGAGGTGGGGGATGTCCCGGGTGATGCGCTCGGGGCCCAGCTTGGTGTCCCGGGCCTCAATCTCGTAGCGCTCAATATGGATGGAGGTGTAGAAGTCCCGCTTTAGGAGCTCCTCGCTGATGACGATGGCGTCCTCAAAGTTGTACCCGTCAAAGGGCATGATGGCCACCAGGACGTTCTGCCCCAGGGCCAAAAAGCCCCCCTCGGAGGCCGGGCCGTCCGCCAGGAGGTCCCCTTTGCGCACCCGCTGGCCCACCTGCACCCGGGGGCGTTGGTCCAGGGCGGTGCCCTGGTTGGAGCGGACAAAGCGGCGCAAGGGGTACTCCACCAGGCGGCCCCCCTCATAGCGGACGGCGATGCGGGCGCCGTCCACCTTCACCACCTCCCCGTCCTCCTCGGCGTAGAGGGCGGCCAGGGAGTCCCGCACCACCCGCTCCTCGAGGCCCGTCATGACCACCGGGGCCTGGGCCCGGATGAGGGGCACGGCCTGGGTCTGCATGTTGGAGCCCATGAGGGCCCGGTTGGCGTCGTCGTGCTCCAGGAAGGGGATGAGGTTGGTGTTCACGGAGAAGACCTGCTTGGGGGAAACGTCCATGAACTCCACCTCCTCCGGGGAGACGATCACGGGCTCCCCCTTGCGCCTGGCCACCACCCGGTCGGTGGCGATGCGGTCGCCCTCGAGGGGGGTGTTGGCCTGGGCGATGGTGTACCGGTCCTCCTCCGTGGCCGTCATGTAGACCACCTCGTCGGTGACCACCCCTCCCCTCACCCGGCGGTAGGGAGTGCGGATGAAGCCCAGCTCGTCCACCCGGGCGTAGGCGGCCAAGGAGGTGATGAGGCCGATGTTGGCGCCCTCCGGGGTCTCCACGGGGCAGATGCGCCCGTAATGGGTGCGGTGCACGTCGCGCACGTCAAAACCCGCCCGCTCCCGGGTGAGGCCCCCGGGGCCCAGAGCGGAGATGCGCCGCTTGTGGCGCAGGGAGGAGAGGGGGTTGGTCTCGTCCTTGAACTGGGAAAGCTGGCTCCGGCCGAAGAACTCCCGGAGGGCGGCCTCCAAGGGGCGGCTATTCACCAGCTTGGCCGGGGTCAGGGTGTCGGGGGAGCCCATGACCATGCGCTCCCGCACCCCGCGGGCGAGGCGGCTTAGCCCCACCCGGAACTGGTCGGCCATGAGCTCGCCCACGGTGCGGATGCGGCGGTTGCCCAGGTGGTCAATGTCGTCCGCCTCGTACCCGGGCGCCCCGGCGGTGAGGGCGAAGAGGTAGCGCAGGGTGGGCAGGAAGATCTCGTCCTTGAACTCCCCGTCCTCAAAGCGGATCAGGGTGCGGCCGGAAAGGCCGATGCCCAGCTTCTCCTCCGCCTTGTAGCGCCCCGCCTCCCCCAGGTCGTAGCGCTTGGGGTCGGCCAGGAGGCCGAAGAGGTAGGCCAGGGCCTTGTCCTTCTTGGGGGGGTCCCCGGGGCGCAGGAGGGTGAAGAGGCGCACCATGGCCTCCTCCGGACGCATGGCGAGCACGGACTCGTCCAGAAGGCCCTGCACCCATTCCCCGTAGGCCGAAAGCTCGCGCAAGAGGGCCTCCTGGTCGTAACCCAGGACGCGGAGGAGGAGGACCAGGGGGAACTTGCGCTTGTTGACCTTCATGGTCACGACCCCGTTGGGCTCCACCTCGAGGTCAATCCAGGGCCCCCGCTTGGGCAGGGGGATGATGCTGGCGATGTAGCGGCCCGGACGGGCGGGGTCGGGGGTGAAGTAGACGCCGGGGGAGCGGTGGATCTGGGAGACGATGACCCGGTCGGCCCCGTTCACGATGAAGGAGCCGTCCTCGGTCATGAGGGGGATGTACCCCAGGAAGACCTCGTCCTCCTTGATAAGGCCCGTGTCCTTGTGGATGAGCTGAAGCCGGGCGTAAAGGGGCGCCTGGTAGGTGAGGTCCTTCTCCCGGCACTCGTCCTGGGAGAAGGGGGGCTCGCCGATGCGGTACTCCAGGAAGTCCAGGACCAGGCCGCCCTTGCCCTTATCCCCCTCCTCAATGGGGAAGGTTTCGCGGAAGGCCGCCTGGATGCCCACGTTCTCCCGGCTCTCGGGGGGAACATCCGCTTGGAGCGCCTTCCTGTAGGACTCTACCTGGATTTCCGTAAGGGGGGGCAGGGGAATAACCTCTCGGATGCGACCGAACCGCCGGATCTCCATGCGTCACCTCTGTGGGAGAGCGGGCCGCCCGAGGTAAGCTAACAGGGTTCTTCCGCAAGGGGTGCCCCCTTGCGGCGGCTGGCTCTTACCGTGCTCCCTTGGCCCGACCAAAGAGCACAAACCCTAGCCTAACCGGCCTACCCTCATCCCGTCAAGCCTGGCAACCAGCGACCCCTTAGCGTTCCACCTCCACCCTGATTTTATAGTTGCCCCGCACCGTTTTGCCAAGGACCTCGAGGAGCCTCAAGGCCCCAAGCCCCTCGGCGAGGAGCAGGTCCCCAGGGGCCATCTCCTCCTTGGGGGAGGCCACCTTGCCCCGAAGGCGCACCTTCCCCGCCTTGACCCCTTGGGCGAAGTAGCTCCGGGAAACCCCGAAGCCCCTGGCCCCCACCGCGTCCACCCGCAAGGAGGGGACCACCAGGGTGCGCACCCGCTCCCTGGCCTGGCGCAGGGCCCCTTCCGGGGGAGGAAGGAGGGCGAACCCCGCCTCCTCCAGGGCCTTCCTACCCTGGGGAAGGAGGGCCACCAGGTACCCCCCTTCCCAGGCCTCCACGTCCCCCATGGCCTCGCCGAGGTCCGGGGGCTCCTTCTCCAGGAGGTAGACCCCCACGGGGTCCTGCACGCCCGGCACCTCGGGGGGGTGGAGGACCGCCACCTTGCGCTCCGCCAAGGGAAACCCCCCGAAGAAGGCCACCTTCAGGCCCTCCTCCCGGGCCTTGGCCTCCAGGAGCGCCTGGTCCTCGGGGTCCAGAAAGCCCGTCTGGACCACCCTCCCCCCCCGCGCCCGCTTGAGGTAGCCCCAAAGGTCCGCCATCACCCCCCCTGCACGGCGAAGCTCAAGGTGGCGCTCGCCCGTTCCTCCTCCCCCACCAGGGCCCGCGCCGCCACCTTGCCCAATCCCCTGCGGAAGAAGAGGAGCTCCCCCTCGAGGATCAGGGTGTCCCCGGGAACCACCGGCTTTTTGAAGCGGGCCTCCTCCACCCCCACCAGGAAGACCAGCCTCCCCGGGGTGAGCCCGGGCTGCTGGGCCAGGGTGCCCACCGCCGCTTGGGCCATGGCCTCGAGGATCAGGACCCCCGGCATGATGGGGTAGCCGGGAAAGTGCCCCTGGAAGTGGGGCTCGTTGAAGGTGACGTTTTTCAGGGCCCGGAAGCGCTTGGCGTCCGCCTCCAAGACCCGGTCCACCAGGAGGAAGGGGTAGCGGTGGGGAAGGAACTTGAGGATCTCCCCGATCTCCAAGGGCCTCACCTCTTCAGGACATCGTCCGAGGACAGGATGGTGTCCTCCAGGACGTGGAGCATCTCCAGGGCCTTGCCCGTGCCCAGGGCCACGGCCTCAATGGGGTTCTCCGCCACCACCACCGGGACCCCGGTGGCCTCCTGCAGGGCGAGGTCCAGGTTCTTGAGGAGCGCCCCACCCCCGGTAAGGAGGATGCCCCGTTCGTAGATGTCCGCGGCCAGCTCCGGGGGAGTGGTCTCCAGCACCCCCTTTACCCCCTGGAAGATCTTGTCCAGGGGCTCTTTCAGGGCCTCGGCCACGTCCTCCGCCGGGATCTCTGCGGTGCGGGGGAGGCCGGTGAGGAGGTCCCGGCCCCGCACCTCGGCCACCTCCTTCTCCTCCCCAGGGAGGACCTTGGCCCGGCCAAGCTGGATCTTGAGCTCCTCGGCGGTGCGCTCGCCGATGAGGAGGTTGTACTTCTGCCGCACGTAGCGGATGATGGCCTGGTCCATCTCGTTGCCGGCGATCCTTAGGCTTTCCGAGCGGACGATGCCCCCTAAGGAGATGACGGCGATGTCCGTGGAGCCGCCCCCGATGTCCACCACCATGCTCCCCGTGGGCTCGGCCACGTGAATGCCCGCCCCGATGGCCGCCGCCAGGGGCTCCTCAATGAGGTAGACCTTCTGGGCCAGGGCGGAGACCGCCTGCACCACCGCCCGCCGCTCCACGTCCGTGACCCCAGAGGGCACCCCCACCATGACCCGGGGCTTGAAGAAGCGGCTCATGGGGGAGAGCACCTTCTGGAGAAAGAGGAGGAGCATGCGCTCGGTAAGGGCGTAGTCAGCGATGACCCCGTCCTTGAGGGGCCGCACGGCCACGATGTTCCCCGGGGTGCGGCCCAGCATGCGGTAGGCCTCCGCCCCCACCGCCTTCACCTCCCTTTTGCCCTGCACCACCGCGATCACGGAGGGTTCCCGCAGGACGATCCCCTTACCCCGCACGTAGATGAGGACGCTGGCCGTCCCCAGGTCAATCCCGATGTCCTCGCCCCTAAGCATATCGCCCCATTCTACCCTTCCCTGCGCCCGCCCTAAGACCCCGAACGGGGCCCTTAACGGGCGTACTCCACCGCCCGGGTCTCCCGCACCACGGTCACCTGCACCTGGCCGGGGTAGTTCATCTCCCGCTCTATGCGGCCCGCGATCTCCCGGGCGAGGAGGGTGGCCTGGGCATCGGTGATCCTCTCCGGCCTGACGATGACCCGGACCTCCCGGCCCGCCTGCACGGCGAAGGCCGTCTCCACCCCGGGGAAGGAAAGGGCGATGCGCTCCAGGGCCTCCAAGCGCTGGAGGTACTCCTCCAGGCTCTCCCGCCTCGCCCCGGGCCTCGCCGCCGAGAGGGCGTCGGCCGCGGCCACCAACACCGCGTAGACGGTCTCGGCGTTCTCGGGGTCGTGGTGGTGGGCGATGGCGTCCACCACCTCCTGGGGCTCCCCAAAGCGCCGGGCCAGGGCGATGCCGATCTCCACGTGGCTGCCCTCCACCTCCCGGTCCACGCTCTTGCCGATGTCGTGGAGGAGGCCTGCCCTGCGGGCAAGCCCCGCGTCCAGGCCCAGCTCCGCCGCCATGATCCCCGTAAGGTGGGCCACCTGAACGGAGTGCTTCAGGACGTTCTGGCCGTAGCTGGAGCGGAAGTGGAGCCGGCCCAAAAGCTGGATGAGGCCGGGCTTCAGGCCCACCACCCCGGCCTCGAGGGCCGCCTCCTCCCCTCTTTCGTAGATGAAGGTCTTCATCTCCTGCTTGGCCTTCTCCACCACCTCCTCAATGCGGCTCGGGTGGATGCGTCCGTCCTTCAGTAGCTCCTCTAGGGCCATGCGGGCGATCTCCCGGCGGATGGGGTTGAAGGAGGAAAGGAGGACGGCCTCCGGGGTGTCGTCAATGATGAGGTCCACCCCCGTCAAGGCCTCAAAGGTGCGGATGTTCCGCCCTTCCCGGCCGATGATCCGCCCCTTCATGGCGTCCGTGGGCAGGGGCACCACGGAGACGGCGAGCTGGGCTGCGGTCTCGGAGGCCTGGCGCTGCATGGCCTGGGCCAGGATCTTCTGGGCCTCCCTTTTGGCCTCCAGGCGCACCCGTTCCAGGGCGGCCCGCACCCGCTGGGCCTTCTCCTCCTCCAGCTCCCGGTCCAGCCTCTCCAGGATGAGCCTCCTGGCCTCCTCGGGGGAGAGGCCCGCCACCTGGTAAAGCCGCCGCTCTACCTCCTTCTCCCGTTCGGCGAGCTCGGCCTCCCGGGCCTTCAGCCCCTCCTCCCGCCGGGCCAAGGCCTCCTCCAGGGCGTCCAGCTTGAGGGCCCGGGCGTCCAGGGCCTCCCCCCTTTTGGAAAGCCTTTCCGCCTCTTTGCGAAGCTCCTCCCGCTCCTCCTTGAGGCGCTCCCGCTCCGATCTAAGCTCCTCCTGGAGGGTCTTGAGCCGCTCCCTCTCCGCTCTAAGCTCTTCCCGCTCGGTCCTAAGCCGCTCCTCGGCCTCCTGAAGGCGCCTCCTGGCCTCGGCCTCCAGGGCCTCGGCGCGGGAACGCACCTCCCGTTCCAGCTCCTGGCGAAGGGCGTGGGCCCGGTTCTCGGCCTCCTCCCGGAGGGCCCTGGCCTCCTTGCGGGCGGCCTCCAGGATCTCCCTGGCCTCCTCCCGGGCGGCCTCGAGGACCTCCTTGGCCTCCCGGTCCTCCCTCTTGCGCCTCAGGAGAAAACCCCCCAGGAGGACGAGGAGGAGGGAAAGCAGGAGCACGAGGACAAACGCCAGGTCTATGGCCATCTACTCCCCCTCTTCCTCGCTCGCCACGAGCACCACTTCCCCGGCCCGCTCCAGGACCCGGGCGCGGATCTCCTCCAGGAGCTCGGGGCGCTCCTTGAGGTAGTCCGCCGCCTTCTCCTTGCCCTGGCCCAGCCGGTGTTCCCCGTAGGAGAACCAGGAGCCGGCCTTCTCAATGACCCCCGCCGCCACCGCCACGTTCACCAGGTCCATCACCGGGTCCAGGCCCCGGCCGAAGTAGATCTCCAGCTCGGCCTCCCGGAAGGGCGGGGCCAGCTTGTTCTTCACCACCTTTACCTTGACCTTGATGCCCACGGCCTCGTTGCCCACCTTGATGGGCTGGCCGCTTTTGCGCACGTCCAGGCGCACGCTGGAGTAGAACTTGAGGGCCCTCCCCCCCGGGGTGGTCTCGGGGTTGCCGTACATGACCCCCACCTTCTCCCGCACCTGGTTGATGAAGATGGCGGCGGTGTTGCTCTTGAAGAGGACGGCGGTGAGCTTCCTCAGGGCCTGGCTCATGAGCCGGGCTTGGAGGCCCACGTGCTGGTCCCCCATGTCCCCCTCAATCTCGGCCTTGGGCACCAGGGCGGCCACGGAGTCCACCACGATCACGTCCACCGCCCCCGAGCGGGCAAGGAGCTCCACGATCTCCAGGGCCTGCTCCCCGGTGTCCGGCTGGGAGACCAGGAGGTCCTCCACCTTCACCCCGAGCTTCTGGGCGTAGATGGGGTCCAGGGCGTGCTCCGCGTCCACGAAGGCCGCCACCCCGCCTTGCTTCTGGGCCTGGGCCAGGATGGTGAGGGCGAGGGTGGTCTTCCCCCCCGACTCGGGGCCGTAGATCTCCACGATCCGCCCCCGGGGAATCCCCCCGATGCCCAGGGCCAGATCCAGGCCCAGGGAACCCGTGGGGATCACGTCCACCTGGAGCTTGGGCATCTCCCCCAGGCGCATCACCGCGCCCTTGCCGAACTCCTTCTCAATGGTCTTGAGCGCGTTCTCCAGGGCCTTCCTCTTGTTCTCGTCCATGTTCACCTCTCAAGGGAAACCTCTCCAGAATGGTGTAGACGGGCCCTCTGGGCCTCAGCTCCGAGCGCACGAGGGCAAAGGCCTCCACGGGCCAGGTGAGGCCGAAGACCAGGGGGGGGACCCGGGGCGCCGGCGCCTTGCGCCGGGCCAGGGTGATGTGGGGCTTGAAGGCCCGCTCCCCCTCGGCCTTCAGCGCCTCCTCCCCTAAGGCCTCCACCACCCCGCTTCGCAAGGCCCCGGCCAGGAGGGCCAAGCCCTCGCCCTCGGCCTTGGCAAACCAGACCCTGGGGGTGCCCTCGTTGGGGAAGTACCCCGTGCCCTTAAGGGTGGCGGCGAAGGGGGGCACCTGCCGCCCCAGGCGGTGGCCCAGGGCGATGAGGTCCTCCAGGTCCTTTTCAGGCCTTTCCCCCAGGAAGAGGAGGGTCAGGTGGAGCTGGTGGGGGGGCACCTCTTTCCAGCCCCTGTAGCGGGAAACCCTTTCCTGGGCCGCCGCCAGGGCCCGCTGGACGTCTTCCGGTAGAAAGATGGCGTAGAAGAGCCTCATGTCAGCAAGAGGGCCAAGGCGGCGTAGACGCTCCTGAGCCTTACCGCCTCCCGGTCCCCGGGGAAGCGGTACCGCCTGGTCTCCACGCCCCCGGGACCCGCCAGGGCCACGTACACCGTGCCCACGGGCTCCCCTTCCAGGGGGTCCGGCCCCGCCACCCCCGTGGTGGAGAGGGCGTAGGTGGATCCGAAAAGCGCCCGGGCGGCCTCCGCCATGGCCCTAGCCGTCTCCGCGGAGACCGTCTTGGCGAGGAGCTCCTCCGGCACACCGAAGCGGGCCTTGGCCCCTAGGGAATAGGATACCACGCCCCCCAGGTAAAAGCGGCTCGCCCCGGGAACGCGGGTGATCTCTGCGCCCAAAAGCCCCCCGGTGAGGCTCTCCATGGTGGAAAGGGTGGCCCCCTCCAGCTCCAGGCGCCGCTTCACCGCCTCGGCGAGGGTGATCTCCCCTTCGCCCCACACCTCCTTCAGGAGCTTCCTCTTGATCCTTTCCGAAAGCTCGGCCACCCGGTCCTCCCGGCCCCGCACCACCACCTCTACCCCGTGGGGCTTGGCGTAGGTGCCCACCTCCACCTCCTCGCCCCGGAGGAAGAGCTCCCCCAGGCGCTCCACGATCTCCGACTCCCCTATGCCCCAGGTCTTCAGGACCCGCTTGGCGTAGGCCCTTGGGGGCAGGGCGAGCTTCGGGAGCACCTCTTGCCACATGGGCCGCCACTCGGTGGGCGGCCCCGGCAGGAGGACGAGGTCCTTGCCGTCCTTGCGCACCCACCAGCCGGGGGCGGTGCCCCTGGGGTTCGGAAGCCAGGTGGCGGAGGGGATCTTGAGGGCCTGCTTCCGGTTGGCCCCGGGCATGGGGCGACCCCGGGTGCGGAAGAAGGCCTCAATCTGGGAGAGCACGGCCTCGTCCAGTTCCAAGGGCTCCCCCAGGGCCAGGGCCACCGCCTCCCGGGTTACGTCGTCCGGGGTGGGGCCGAGGCCCCCGGAGAGGACGAGGAGCCGGGCCCTCTCCCAGGCCTCCCCCACCTCCCGGGCCAGGGGGGAGACCTCGTCCACCACCCTTAGGGTCCGCTCCACCTTGAGGGCGTAGGGCTCGAGGCTCCGCGCGATCTCCTGGGTGTTGGTGTCCAGGGTCTCCCCGTAGATGAGCTCGGTGCCTACGCCGAGGATCTCCGCCCGCTCCATGCTGCCTCCGGAAAAGGCAGGGACTCCACCCGATACCGCCCCCCGCCCCCCTCCACCACGGCCCCGAAGGGCACCTCCTTCCGCACCACGGCGAGGCCTAGGACCCCGAAGGGGGTCTCCAAGAGGCGCTTCGCCTCCCCCACCCGCCTGCCCTCCAGGAAGAGCTCCCCGGAAGCCCCCCCCTCCAGGGCCCGGAGGCCCACAAGGCGGTAGTGCACCTCCTTCCCCTCGGTCCTGGCCATGATCTCCTGGCCCACGTAGCACCCCTTGCCGTAGTCCACCAGGTGGAGGAGGCCCACGCTCTGGGGAAGCTCCCCCCGGACGTCCTCCAGCAGGGGTTGGCCCCGGAGGAGGGCGTAGAGGGGGTAAAGCTCGGGAGGGAGGGCCCCTTCGGCCCCCTCCGTCACCTCCTCCCGGCCGTCCGTGTGGAGGAGGCGGAAGAGGGGAAGCTCCACAAGCTCCACCTGGTCAAAAACGAGGTAGCGCCTGAGCCGGTTCCTTAGCCCCGCAAGCGTCCCCCAGGGGGCGAGGAGGAAGCCCTCGGGGTGGGGGAAGAGGGTGGCCGCCTCCTCAATCTGTCCCTTGTGGTTCAGGAAGAGGGCCCCCGCGGGCCCGGAAAGCCGCCTCAGGTCGCGGGTGCACTGGCCCTGGAGGAAGGAGAAGGCGTCGGGGCCCCTGAGGAGGAGAAGGCCGGGAAAGGCGAAAAAGCCCTCGCCCGAGAGGGCCTTGGCCAAAAGGGGGTCCATGCCTCCCATTATTGACCAAAGGGTCGGGAAGGAGGAGAATGGCGCACGTGCGCTTTTTTCTGGGCGCCTTCCTCTCCCTCTTTCTGGTGGGCGTGGTGGTGGCCCTCCCCGGGGCGGCCCTCCCCCACTGGCGGGCCCGCTACGGGGCGGAGGGGGAGGTGGGGCTCTTTTACGCCCTCACCCTCCTGGGCCTCCTCTTGGGCATCCACCTGGGCCAGGGGGAGAGGCGCCACCCCCTTTTCCCCTTGGCCCTCCTCCTCCTGGCCCTGGCCCTCCCCCTTATGGCCCGGATGCCCACCTTCGCCGGGGTGGTGGCCCTGGCCTTCCTCCTGGGGCTTGGGGAAGGGGTGTTGAACGTGCACGGCAACAGCTTGGTGGGGGAGCTCTTCCCCGAGCGGCGGGTGGAGGCGGTCAACCGGGTGAACGTGGGCTTCGGCCTAGGAGCGGTCTTCACCCCCTTGGCCCTCACCCTCCTTCCCTACGACCTCTTCCTCGCCCTGGCCGGCCTCCTCGCCCTCCTGGCAGCCCTTCTGGTCTGGAAGGCCCCCGCGGTGCAAAGCCCTCCCCGGGGCAAGGCTCGGGGGCTTCTCCCCTTCCTTCTGACCGTGGCCCTGTACACGGGCCTGGAAGGGGCCCTGGCCACCTGGAACCGGGTCTGGCTCGAGGCCTTAGGCCACGCCGTGGGCGTGGGCGGGGTGCTCCTCTCCCTCTACTGGCTCTTCCTGGCCCTGGGGAGGCTCCTTCTGGCCAACCGGGTGGCGAAGCACCCCCTAAGCGCCCTCCGCGCCCTCCTCCTCGGGGTTTTTTTCCTCCTCCTCTTCAACCTCTTCCCCCCCACGGCCCTCCTCTTTCCCCTCGTGGGCTTTCTCCTCGGGCCTCTCTTCTCCACCCTCTTCGCCTTGGTCCAGGCCCGCTTCGGCCACCGGGCCCTGGGGGAGCTCCTCTACGCGGGGGCGGCGGGGAGCACCCTCGTTCCCGCCCTCTTCGCCCTCCTCCCCCCGGAGGGGATCCCTTTAGGGCTTTTGGGCCTCGCCCTGGCCCTCTTCCTGCTGGTGCGGGGTCTGGAGGCGAAGGCCTATGCTTAAGGCCCTGCTCTTTGACCTGGACGGCACCCTGGCGGACACCGACCCCCTGCACCTCCTCGCCTGGCGGGAAGCGCTCAAGCCCTACGGCCTCGAGGTGGACCGGGAGTTCTACGGGAAGCGCATCTCGGGCAGGCTCAACCCCGAGATCGTCCAGGACCTCTTGGGCCTGGAGGGGGAGGAGGCGAGGCGGCTCATAGAGACCAAGGAGGCCCGC
The DNA here is from genome assembly GCF_000421625.1 of Thermus islandicus DSM 21543. Classification (NCBI taxonomy): domain Bacteria; kingdom Thermotogati; phylum Deinococcota; class Deinococci; order Thermales; family Thermaceae; genus Thermus; species Thermus islandicus. Next base: position 51,770 of record NZ_ATXJ01000010.1, read on the forward strand.
TTCCGGGAGCTTGCCCAAGAGCTCAAGCCCACCCCGGGCCTCCTTGACCTTCTGGAAAGGGCCAAGCGGAAGGGGCTCACCTGGGGAGTGGTGACCAACGCCCCCAAGGAGAACGCCCGCCACGTGCTGAAGGCCCTGGGCCTAAAGCCTCCCCTCCTCGTCCTCGCCGAGGAGGTAGGCCGGGGGAAGCCCGACCCCCTGCCCTACCGGGTGGCCCTGGAGCGCCTGGGGCTGGCCCCGGAGGAGGCCCTGGCCTTTGAGGACTCCCCCTCGGGGGTGAGGAGCGCCGTGGGGGCGGGGATCCGCACCTATGGCCTCCTCACGGGACACGGGGCAGAGGCCCTCCTCCAGGCGGGGGCCGCGGGCGTCCTCCGGGACTTCCGGGAGGCCCTAGGCCTCCTTTAGGGCGTAGCGGGCGAAGGCCTCCTCGTCAAAGCGGGCCTCCACCAGGTCCTCCCAGTAGAGCCACCCCTCCCGGAGGGCGGGGAAGGGGAGGAAGCCCCCCTCGGCCTTCAGGTGGAAGGCGAGCTCGCAAGGCTCCGTTACCCCCTGCTGGAAGGCGAGGAGGGCGGACTGGTAGGCCCCAAAGGAGCTTTGGGCTTGGCTTCCCACCATGGCCTTTTTGCCCCGCTCCCGGGCGAGGGCCAGCATCTCCAGGGTCCAGGTGACCCCGGTGCGGGCGGGCTTGAGGTTTAAGACGTCAAAGGTGTCCAGCTCTAGCTCGCGCCTGAGGTCCTTCAGGGTCATGGCCGAGTCGTCGGCGATGAGGGGGAGAATCTTCTTCTCCCTGAGCTCCCTCCTCGCCCCCACCTCCTCTATGGGCAGGGGCTCCTCCACGTAAAGGAGGTCTGCCTCCTTCCAGGCCTGGAGGTAGCCCTCGGCCTCCTTGGGGGAGAGGGTCTCGTTGGCGTCGGCGTAGAAGCCCACGTCGGGAAAAGCCTCCTTGAGGCGGGCCAGCTTCCGGAGGTCCCCCTCCAGGTCCCGCCCCACCTTCACCTTGAAGACCCTAACCCCCGCCTCGTAGGCCCTGCGGGCGTCCTCCAGCATCTCCTCCTCCGAGGCCATGCCCAGGAGGTAGGCCACCCGCACCCGGTGCTTGGCGGGCCTTAGGACCTGGTAGAGCTCCTCCCCCTCGCTCCTCGCCCAGGCCTCCCAGAGGGCGAGGTCCAGGGCGCCCTTGAGGCCAAAGTTGTAGGGGAAGGCCTCGAGGACAGCCCGGATCCCCTCCTGGTCGTCGGCCTCGAGGCCCAAAAGCCTTGGCCTCAGGTACTCGAGGCCCGCCCGCACGCTCCCCAGGGTCTCCCCGTAGATGGTGGGCCGGATGGCCACCTCGGCCCGGCCCAAGGAGCCGTCGGAGAGCTCCACCTCCAAAAGGGCGTGCTCCAGGGTGGCCAGCTCCGAGGCCTTCCCCCAGCGCAGGGGAGCCTTTAAGGGGATGCGGAAGGGCCTTAGGCGGATCTCCTTGAGGACCGGCATGCGCCTCATTCTACGAGGCCCCTCTCCCGGAGAAAGGCCCGCACCGCCCGGGCCTCCGCCTCCGGGGTGAGGCCCTCCGCGTCCAAGACCAGGGCCCGGGGGTGCCCCCTAAGGAGGCGCAAGGGGCCCTCGGGGTCGTAGTTCTTCTTCTCCTCAGCCACGATCTTGAGCTTGGCGAGGACCTCCTCGAGGGGGGCGAGGGAAAGGGCCTCCAGAAGCTCCTCCTCCGTGAGGACCCCTTGGGCGAGCGCCTTGAGGCGGGCCTCTTCCTCCGGGGCCACGCGCGCGCGGTCAAAGGCGTCCTGGCGGGCGAGAAGGCGCTTGAGCCTCGTGATCTCCCGGGCGTGGAGGAGCGCGAAGAGGGCCTGGGGGAGGTGCGCCAGGGCGTAGGCCACCTCGGCCTCCCCCCGGAGGCCGTCAAAGAGGAGGAGGGGCCTGGGCTCGGCGTAGCCCCGGAGGAGGACCTCCGCCACCCCCCCGGGGAACTCCTCCCGGAACCGGCCCGTGAGGCGGAAGCGCTCCTCCCGGGGGATGGGGGGGGTGGCCCCGTAGCGGGGAAGGACGTAGCGGTCCACAAGCGCCCTCCGGTCCGGGAGCCTGGGGAGGCCCAGGGCCTCGGCCAGGGTGCTCTTCCCCACCCCGGTGAGGCCCACGAGGACCAAAAGGGGCACCTCCCGCACCGGGACGAGGCCGGAAGCGGGTTCCAAGGAAAAGGCCACCTCCATGGCCCCATGCTACCTGGTAGGATGGGGGAGCTATGAAGCGGCTTTTCCCCCTCCTCGGCCTCGCCCTAGGCCTCGCCCTGGCCCAGGCCCCCGCCTACCCGGAGAACACCCTGGGCTTAGGCTTTAGCCCCGACCGGGGCCTCTACCTCCAGGGGAGCGCCCTCCTGCCCTTCAGCCCCCTCGGGGTGGACACCGGCCTGGACGCCCAGGTCCGCCTCGGCCCAAGCCCCGAGGCCTATGCCCTCCTCAAGGCCAACCTCTTCCCAGGCCTGGTCCTTTTGGACCTCTACACCTCGGTGGGCCTGGGCCTGGACCTCCGCTACCCCTTCGGGGCCCACCTGGGCCCTCTGGCCAGCGTGGAGCTGCCGGGCGGGGCCCTTTCCCTGGGCCTCGGCGTGGGCTACCAGGGGGGGTTCCACCTGGCCTGGGGGACGGGGTTTAGGCTCTACCTGGAGCCCCTGGCCCTCGAGGTCTCCGCCTCGGACCGGTATCCCTTCCTCCTCGCCCTCCTCTACCTCTGGTAGGCCGTGGGGAAGAAGCTTCCCCTCCTCCTCTTCTCCCTTCCCGCCCTCCTCCCCCTCCTCCTCTTCGTCCTCTACCCCTTTCTGGACGTCCTCCGCTTCTCCACCTGGGACTGGTCGGGGCTTTCTGAGCCTAGGCCCGTGGGGCTCAAGAACTACCGGGACCTCCTCCAGGACCCCGCCTTCTGGGGAAGCCTCCTCGTGACCCTCAAGTTCATGCTCCTGGCCCTGCCCCTCTTCCTCGGCCTCTCCTTGGCCTTGGCCGTGGCCCTGGAGGGGATGCCCTACGAGCGCCTCGCCAAGAGCCTCCTCTTCCTCCCGGGCCTCGTCACCCTGGGCGGGGCCACGCTTTCCTGGTACACCCTCTTCACCCCGGAGTACGGGGCCTTAGCCCAGCTCCTCCCCCTCCCCCGCTGGGACCGGGAGGGGTTCTGGGCCCTGGCCATGGTGGTCCTCTTCACCCTCTGGCGCCACCTGGGCTACGGGGTCCTGGTGGCCTCGGCAAGGCTCAAGGCCATCCCCAGGGCGCTCCTCGAGGCCGCCTACGTGGACGGGGCGGGGCCTTGGGAGGCCTTCCGCTTCGTGGTCCTCCCCCTCATGCGCCCGGCGGTGGCCTTCCTGCTGGTGGTGGGGACCATCCTCTCCCTCCAGTCCTACGCCGCCGTCTTCCTCCTCACCCGGGGCGGGCCCTACGGGGCCACGAGGGTTCTCGGGTACTACCTCTATGAGGCGGGCTTTGAGAGCTTCCGCCTGGGCTACGCCGCGGCGGTCACCGTGGTCCTCCTCCTCCTCACCCTCCTCTTCGCCTACGCCCAGCTCAGGCTCCTCCGTCAGGGGGAGGCGTAGCGGTAGCGGGCCAGGTCCCGGAGGTGGGCCTCAAACTCGGTGTTGAGGAAGAGCCTCCCCCGGGCGTGGAAGAAGTAGAGGTAGGGCTTCCCTTGGGGGTCGGCCCGGACGGGGTTCAAGACGGCAAGGAGGGCCTTGCGGCCGGGGTTTCCGATGGGGCCCGGAGGGAGGCCCCGGTAGCGGTAGGTGTTGTAGGGGGAGTCCACGGCGAAATCCCCCGCCCTCCGGGAAAGCTCGGGGAGGGGCTTGCCCAGGGCGTAGGCCACCGTGGGGTCCGCCTGCAGGGGCATGCCCCGCGCGAGCCGGTTCAGGAAGACCCCGGCGATGTAGGGCATCTCCTCCTCGTTTCCCGCCTCCTGCTGGACGATGGAGGCCAGGGTCACCCAGGCGTGGACGGAAAGCCCCTGCGCCTCCAAGGACCTCCGCACCCGGGGGGTGAGCTCGGCCTGGAAGCGGCGGAGCATGGCCCCCACCACCTCCTCCGGGGTGGCGAGGAGGTCAAAGGTGTAGGTGGCGGGGAAGAGGTAGCCCTCGAGGCCCTCCCCCTCCACATAGGGGGGCTTCAGGGCCCCCGGGCGCTCCACGAGCCTCAAGAAGCCCTCCCCGTCCAACCCCGCCCCGGAGAGCCTGCGGGCGTAGTCCACCGCCCTTTCCCCCTCGGGGAAGGTGAGGGTGACGCTTAAGGGCCTCACCCCCCCGGTGAGGGCCCGGGCCAGGCGGAAGGCCCCCTCTCCCTTCAGGCGGTAGACCCCGGGGACGAGGCGCTCCGCCCTTCCCGAAAAGCGCAGGTAGGCGGCAAAGAGGTGGCCCGAGCGCAAGAGCCCCGCCTCCTCCAGGATCCGCGCCGCCTCCTGCCCCGTCGCCCCCTTGGGGATGCGCACCAGGGCCTCCTTGCCCGTGGGGCCCAGGAGCCAGAGGGCGTAGAGGAGGAGGAGGGCAAAGGTAAGGAAGAGGGCCAGGACCCCCGGCCAAAGCCACCGCCTAGACCCCTCGGGCAAGGTACCCCTCCAGGAGGATCACGGCCGCCATCTCGTCCAGCTTGCCCTTATCCCTCCGCACCCGCTTGGGGGCGTCGGCGAGGCGGCGTTGGGCGAGCCTTGTGGTGAACCGCTCGTCCAAAAGCTCCACCTCCATCCCCCGCGCCCTCAAGGCCTCCACCAGGGGGAGGACCCTCCGCGCCTGGGCGCTTTCCTTGAGGTCGGTGCGCAAGGGTAGCCCCACCACCAGCTTCCCCAGGCCCTCCCTCCGGACGAAGTCCAGCAGGGCCGCCACGTCCTCCTCCAGGGTCCTGCGCACCAGGTACCCCCGGCCGAAGGCGAAGGGGCGCCCCTCCTCCCCCACGGCCAGGCCGATCCTGGCCTCCCCCACGTCAAGCGCGCCCACCCGCATAGGCGCTCCGATCCGCCAGGACCACCCCCAGGTAGAGGAGGAAGGCCCCGAGCAGGCGGCCAAGCTCCTCCAGGCCCGCCACCCCGAGGCGGTTCAGGGCGCTGGTGGAGGCGAGGACCAGGGTGGCGAGGAGGATCAGGCCCGTGCCTTGGGCCCGCAAAGGGTTGGACCGCCGGAAGAGAAGGGTGGTGTAGAGGGCCACCCCGGCCATCAGGGCCGTGCCCAGGAGGTTGAAGGGGAGGGTCCAAAGCCTGGGGGAGAAAAGGCCAGGAGGGGGGAAGGCCACCCCAGAGGGGGCGTAGGGCTCGGGGAGGCGGGAGAGGTCCAGGGGGGCTGTGGCCACCAGGTAAAGGCCCCAAAGGAGGAGGGGGCTTAGGGCGAGGAGGAGGGCCCGGGCCGCCCTGGGGTTGAGGAGGGCCAGGCTCCCCAGGCCCAAAAAGGTCACCCCGTGCATGGCCCCGGTGAGGTACCAGAGGCGGTAGAGGAAGGGGGTCCAGGCCCCCTGGAGCCGGGCCAGGGCCTCGAGGGAGAGGGCCAGGGCGAAGAGAAGGAGGCCCAGGGCGTAGAGGGCGTTGTGCAGGGAGGGACGGGCCCGGTAGCGCCTAAAGGCTAAGGCGAAGAGGAGGAGGCCAAGGAAGGCCGCCCCTAAGCCGAGGACCAGCATGCGCCCATTCTACCCCGGGGAAGGCCTTGTAGAATGGAACCCGTGGTCTCCCTAAAGGGGCTACTGGAAGGCCTGGCCGAGGCCCTGGAAAAGGCCCCTCCCGAACCCCAGGCCCTGGCCGAGGCCGGGCTAAGGGCTCTCCTCCAGGGCTACGGGGCCCAGGGAGGGTGGGTGCGCCTCCGCCATAACGGCTACCAGCTCTACGCCTACGTAGGCCCCAAGCCCCCGGAGGAGGCCGACCTCACCCCCGAGGAGGCCTCAAGGCTCGCCCGGGGGGAGGTTCTGCGCTACCTCCTGCCCAAGGAGGCCACGGGCCCCGCCAGCCGGGCCTGGGGGGAGCAGGGCTACCGGGGCCTCCTCCTCGCCCCCCTCCTGGGGCGGGAGGGGCTTTTGGGCACCCTGGCCCTCCTCTTCCGCACCCCGCCCCCCGAGGGCGAGGCGCTTCGGGCCCTCCTCCCCCTCTTCGCCATCATTCTGGAAAGGGCCCAAAACGAGGAGGCCCTGGCCTCGAGGGAAAAGCTTCTGGAAGCGCTTCACCGCCTGGACCGGGCCCTCCTGCAGGACCTCCCCCTGGAGCGGGCGGCCGAACTGGGGGCGGAGGCGGCACGGGCCCTCACCGGGGCACGGGCGGCCACGGTCTCCCTCCTCCTGGAGGGTCGGCGAAGGGTGGTGGCGGCCTCGGGGGAGGCGGTCCTCCCCTTTGTGGGGGCCGAGGCCCCCCTGGAGGAGGGACCCCACGGGGAGGCCCTGAGGCGGAAGGCCCCCGTCTACCTGGAAATCCCCGAGAGGGACGTCCCCCCCTGGCTCCTCGCCCTGAGGCCTTTGGGGAGCGCCCTGGTCCTCCCCTTGGAGGCGGGCGGGGAGGTCCTCGGCTTCCTCTCCCTCTATGGGGTGGGCCAGGAGGCCCTGGGGCCTGCCCAGTCCGTGGCTCTCCAGCTGGCCCTGGTCCTGAAGCGGGAGGGGGACAGGGCCCTCCTCCGCGCCCGCCTCGCCGAACAGGAAGCCCTGCTCCGGGCCCTGAAGGCCCTGCGGGGGGCCAAGCGGCCCGAGGAGGTGGCGGAAACCCTCCTCCGGCTCGCCACCGAGACCCTGGGGGCAGACCGGGGAGCAGTCCTCCTCCTGGAGGGCGAGGCGCTCCGGGTGCGGGCGGCCTCTGGGGCCTTCGCCCCCTTCCTGGGCCTCGCCCTTCCCCGGGGGCGGGGCCTCTCCTGGGCCGCCCTGGAGGCGGGCACCCAAAGGACGCCGGACGCCGCCCAAGACCCCCGGGCCTACGCCCCGGAAGGGGCGGGCAGGATCCCCGGTCCCGAGCTCGCCACCCCCCTCCTGGACCCCCACGGGAAGGGGCTTGGGGTTCTCCTCCTGGGCCGGGGGGAGGGGCCTTTCCGCGAGGAGGAGGCCCGGCTGGCCGAGGCCCTGGCCGAGGCCGGGGCCGCCGCTCTCCTCCGGGCCCGGGAGGCCAGGGCCTCCGACCTCCTCCGCGAAGGGGCCCTCCTCGCCGCCCGGGAGGAGGCGCCCGAGGCCTTGGCCCAGGGCTTCGCCCGTCTCCTCCAGGAGGCCATGGGGGGCGGGCGGGTGGCCCTTTTCGCCCACCCCGAGGGGGGCCGGCCCTGCCGCTACCTGGGGGGCGCGGGCCTCCCGCCCGAGGAGGAGACCCGGCTCCAGGAGATCCTCCCCGAGGCGGGGGGGCTCGCCGCCCTGGCCCTGGCCCGGGGGGAGGCGGAGGGGGAGTGGCCCCAAGGCCTCCCCGCGGCCCCCACCCCGGAGGAGCGCGAGGCCCTCCGGCGCCTCCAGCCCAAGGCCCTCCTCGTCCTCCCCATCGGCGGCTTCGGGGTGGCCTACCTGGCCCCCGAGGGGGGCCTGGGGGAGGAGGCAAAGGCCCTCCTCGGGCGCCTCCTTAGCCTCCTGGCCCTGGCCTTCGCCCGGGGCCGGGCCCTGCTGCAGGAGCGCCGGGTACGCCAGGCCCTGGAGGCCCTAAGCCGGGTGGCCCCCGGGGACCTGGAGGGCCTGGTGGCGGCCCTGGCCCAGTCCCTTGGGGTGCGCTGGGCCTTCCTGGACCGCCTCCTGGGCGAGGACACCGCCCAGGTCCTGGCGGCCTACGGGGCCGGGGCCATGGCCTACCGCCTCCAGGGCACCCCCTGCGCCGAGGCCGCAACCCGGGGCTTCTGCGAGTACCCCCGGGAACTGACCCGGCTCTTCCCCGAGGACGACCTGGCCCGGGCCATGGGGGCCGAGGCCTACCTGGGCGCGCCCTTAAGGGGGCCCGGGGGACAGGTCCTGGGCCTGCTCGTGGCCCTGCACGACCGGCCCCTCCCCCCGGAAGAGGAGGGGGTACGGCGGGAGGTCTTCCTGGCCTACGCCCAGCGGGCCGCCCTGGAGCTCCAGCACCGGGAGGACCTCCACCGCCTCCAGACCGCGGCCGAGGTCCATGCCCTCCTGCGCGGGGCCGAGGACCGGGAGGCCCTTTACGCCCGGGCCCTCGAGGCCCTTCTGGGGCGGACCCGGGCCTCCACCGCCAACCTCTTCCTCTACCGCCCCGAGGAGGACGTCCTGGAGGTGGTGGCGAGCCGGGGCTACCTGGCGGAGAGGGCCCTGGGGCGGCGGCTCAAGCGGGGGGAGGGGATCTCCTGGAAGGTCCTGGAGACGGGCCACCCCCTCTACCTCCCCGAGGTGGCCCAGGAGCCCCAGGCGGTCTTCCTGGGCGGGGAGAGGACCCGGGCCGCCTACGCCGGGGCCCCCCTCCTGGACCCCAAGGGGCGGGCCTTCGGGGTCCTCTCCGCCGACACCGCGGCGAGAGGCGGGGTGCTGACCCCCGAGGACCTCCACCTCCTCCAGGCCATGGCCGAGGCCCTGGGGGCGGCCCTGGCCCGCCTCGAGGCCCTGGAGGAGGCCCGGCGGGAGGCGGAGCGCTTCCAGCGCCTGGCGGAGCTTTCCGCCCGCCTCGAGACCCTGGAGGCGCCAAGGGACCTCCTGGAGGAGACCCTGGGGGCCCTGGGGAGCCTAAGCGGCTTCCAGGCCGCCCTCTACTACGCCCTTACCCCGGAGGGCCTGGCCCTGGTGGCCCTCTCGGGGGAGGCGCCCGAGGCCTGGCTCTCCCTGGAGCGCGGCCGGCGCCACCCGCCGGGGGAGGGCCCGGTGGGGGCCACCCTCCTGGGGGAGATCCCTTACGCCCTCCTACCCCCAAAGGACGCGGACCCCGGCCCCCGGGCGGCGGCCTTCGCCCCCATCCTTCTCCAGGGGAGGCCCAAGGGGGCCCTGGGGGTGGTGGACTTCCGCGAGGGTCCGCGGCCCGACCCGAGGCCCCTCCTCCGCTACCTGGCCCAGCGCCTGGCCCGGGCCCTGGAGCGGGCCGCCCTCCTGGCCGAGCTCAGGACGAACCGCGAGGAGGCCCTGAAGGCCCTGGGCCTGGCCCTGGAGTACCGGGACCTGGAGAGCGCCGGGCACACGGAGCGGGTCACGGCCCTGGCCCTGAGGCTCGGGGAGCGGGTGGGGCTTTCCCAGGAGGCCCTCCTCGCCCTGCGCCTTGGGGCCTACCTCCACGACATCGGCAAGCTGGCCATCCCCGACGCCATCCTGCTCAAGCCCGGCCCCCTCACCCCCGAGGAGTGGGAAAGGATGAAGGCCCACACCACCCTGGGGGAGGCCATGGCCCGCCGGCTCGGCTTCCTGCCCGAGGCCACCCTGGAGGTGATCCGCCACCACCACGAGCGCTTTGACGGCTCGGGCTACCCCGACGGGCTCCGAGGGGAGGCCATCCCCTTCCTGGCCCGGGTCTTCGCCCTGGCCGACGTCTACGACGCCCTCCGCTCGGAAAGGCCCTACAAGCGGGCTTGGAGTCACGAGGAGGCCCTGGCGGAGATCGCCCGAGGGGCGGGGCGGCAGTTTGACCCGGCCCTGGCCCAGGCCTTTCTGGAGATGATGGGCTATGCGGGCTGAGCGCTTTCCCCTCCCCCTGGCCCTTACCCTCCTCGCCCTCTACGCCCTCCTCGGCCTTTTGGGCCTCCCGGAACGGGCCACCTCCGTCCTCCTCGCCGGGGTGCCCGCCCTCCTGGGCTTCGCCTACGGGCGGGGGGCCGGGGTGGGGGCGGCGCTTTTCACCTTCCTGTTGGACGCCCTCTGGGACCGGGGCTTCCGCGGGCTCGCCCTGGACCCGGACCACCTCTTCCTCCTCGCCGCCTTCTGGGCCATCGGGGAGGCGGCGGGGCGGCTGGGGCAGGCCTACCGCTTCCGGGAGCGGGCCCTGGCCCTCCTCTACCGGGCCTCCCGGGCCCTCTCCCGCCTGCCCGACGAGGCGGCGGTCCTCGAGGCCCTCCCCCGCCTGGTCCAGGGGGTGGTGGGGCGGGGGGCGGTGGGCCTTCTCGTGCCCGGGGAGGGGGGGCTTGACCCCCTGCACTGGCTCGGCCCCCCCTTGCCCCCGGGCTTCCGCTTCCCGGAGGCCTCCCTGCCGGGGGAGGCCCTCCGGGAAGGCCCCAAGGCCCGGGGGCGGGAGATGGCCTTCCCCCTCCTCGTGGAGGGGCGGCCCGCCGCCGTCCTCTACCTGGCCGGAACGGCCCCCCTCCCGGAGGGGCTCTTCCCCCTCCTTGTGAGCTTCAGCGAGATGGCCGGGGAGGTCCTCTCCAGGCGGCGGGCCTTAAGGCGCCTGGCCGAGGCCGCCTACACCGACCCCCTCACCGGCCTCCTCTCCCGGCGGGCCTTTGAGGAGCGGCTTAAGGAGGAGTGGTCCAGGAGCCGCAGGGAGGAGCGGCCTTTGGGCCTCGTCCTCCTGGACCTGGACGGGTTTAAGGGGGTGAACGACACCCTCGGGCACGCCGAGGGGGACCGGCTCCTCGTCCGGGTGGCCGAGGCCCTCAAAGGGGCCCAGCGGGCAGGGGACCTCCTCTTCCGCTGGGCAGGGGACGAGTTCGCCCTCCTCCTCCCCAACACCCCGGCCCAGGGGGCCCGGAGGGCCGGGGCCCGCTACCAGAGGGCGGTGGCGGCCCTGGGCGGCCACCTTGGGCTTCCCCTCTCGGCCAGCTTTGGCCACGCAGGCACCGACGAGGGGTACGAGAGTCCGGAGGCCCTTCTGGAGGCAGCGGACCGGAGGCTCTACCAGGCCAAGGCCCGCTGGAGCGGAGCTTCTCCAAAAAAGGTGGGCCAGAACCCAGACCCTCCCCTCGAGGAGGGGTAGCCTCCTCCCGGGCGCCCCAAGCCCCCACATCCAATCCTCCCCCCGTGCCCGTAGGGTGGGGTGGAGGGGCCCAAGGGGCCCCCGTTAAGGAGGTAGGTTATGCGGCGTCTAAAGGTTTTCGCTATCGGCTTGCTGGCGGTGGCCCTCGGCCTGGGCGTGGCCCAGATGACCCTGCGCTCCGTGCGCAAGGCCCCGCCCCCGGCCCCCTACGTGAACGTGAGCGAGGCCCTGAAGGGGGCGCTCCCCAACTTCATCCCCGGCCTCGGCACCCTCTACGTGGACCCCTCCAAGCTCCCCGAAGGGCCCTTCCTGGCCTACGACAAGGCGGGGAACCTGGTAAAGGTGGTCTTCATGGTCCCCCTCAAGAAGCTCAACGAGAGCCAGAAGTACGTGGACATCGGCACCCAGACCCTGAGGGCCCTGGGGATCACCCGCATGGACCACGTAAACCTCATCCCCTCGGGACCCCACCCCGGGGTGAACGAGCCCCACTACCACATTGAGCTGGTCCTGGTCTCCGTGGACCAGGAGCGGAAGGTGCTGGAGGGCGAGCCCTACTAA
>NZ_ATXJ01000011.1 GCF_000421625.1 Thermus islandicus DSM 21543
CAAGGCCCCGCCCCCGGCCCCCTACGTGAACGTGAGCGAGGCCCTGAAGGGGGCGCTCCCCAACTTCATCCCCGGCCTCGGCACCCTCTACGTGGACCCCTCCAAGCTCCCCGAAGGGCCCTTCCTGGCCTACGACAAGGCGGGGAACCTGGTAAAGGTGGTCTTCATGGTCCCCCTCAAGAAGCTCAACGAGAGCCAGAAGTACGTGGACATCGGCACCCAGACCCTGCGGGCCCTGGGGATCACCCGCGTGGACCACGTGAACCTCATCCCCTCGGGACCCCACCCCGGGGTGAACGAGCCCCACTACCACATTGAGCTGGTCCTGGTCTCCGTGGACCAGGAGCGGAAGGTGCTGGAGGGCGAGCCCTACTAAGGGGCCTCGAGGAAGGGGCGGGGCCTGAGCCCCGCCCCTTTCCCACGGACCCTAGGCCCGCCCCAGGTCCTGCGGGTAGGATGGTAGGGGAGGGAGCATGAACCTGCAAAGGCTCTTGAAGGAAGCGCAGAAGGCCCAGAAGAAGGCCGCCGAGGTCCAGGAGAGGCTGGAAGCCATGACCGTGGTGGGCGCCGCCCAGGGCCTGGTGGAGGTGGAGGCCAACGGCCACGGGAGGATCCTCGCCCTAAGGCTCAAGCCCGAGGCCCTCCAAGCCTTCCAGGACGATCCCGAGGGCCTCGAGGACCTCCTCCTGGTGGCCATCCAGGACGCCCAGAACAAGGCCCGCGAGCTTTCGGAAAAGGAGATGGCCCGGGAGCTCGGGGGCGTGGGGGACGTGCTGGGGAAGCTCCTTTAGCCCATGAGGTATCCCGAAAGCCTCCTCAGGCTCACCCGGGCCCTCTCCCGCCTGCCGGGGATCGGCCCCAAGACGGCCCAGAAGCTGGCCCTGCACCTGGCCTTCCAGAAGGAGGAGGCGGAAGGGCTCCGCGAGGCCCTGGAAGGGCTTCGGAGCCTGGGGGTCTGCCCCGCCTGCGGCAACCTCTCGGAGGGGGGGCTCTGCCCCATCTGCCAGGACGAAAGCCGGGATCCCTCGGTCCTCGCCGTGGTGGAGACCGTGGCCGACCTCTACGCCCTGGAGCGGAGCGGGGAGTTCTCCGGGCGCTACCACGTCCTGGGGGGGGCCCTAAACCCCCTGGAGGGCGTGGGGCCCAAGGAGCTCAACCTGGAAGGCCTCTTCGCCAGGCTCCAGGGGGTGAGGGAGGTGGTCCTGGCCACCTCCATGACCGTGGAGGGAGAGGCCACGGCCCTCTTCCTCGCAGAGGAGCTGAAGCGGCGGGGGGTGAAGGCCACCCGCCTGGCCTACGGCCTGCCCGTGGGGGGTAGCCTGGAGTATGTGGACGAGGTGACCCTAGGCCGGGCCCTGGAAGGGCGGAAGCCCCTCTAGCATGCCGCCCGCCGAGGACCTTCCCCAGGCCACGGAGCTCCTCGTGGGAGGAAGCCCTGTGGTAGGCTATGCCCGGATGCGGGGAGCGCCCTCTAAGCCCAGGCCCCGGGAGGACCTCCTCCTGGAGCCCGGGGCTAAGTGGCCCCACCTTGGTTTCGCAACATGGGATGCCCCAACTAGGGCGGTAAGGAGGCCCTTTTGGGGCCCCGGGGTACTTAGCCTGGGCCAGGCCCGGCTCCAGGCGGGAAGGTTGGGCGCAGCCCGGGGGGAGGTGACGGGATGGCTTACCTAGAGACCCTTGCCCCCTTAGGGGTGAAGCGGGCCGTACTGACGGGGCTGGACGGCCTGGTCATTGAGGCCTTGGGCCGGGGAACCCCCCCTGCCGAGGTCCTGGCGGCGGAGCTCGCCTCCTTGGCCCGGCACCTCGCCCCCCTGGCCCAGGCCCTCTCGGGGGAGGTGCGCCGCTTCTCCCTGGCCACGGAGACCCACGAGGTCCTGGCCCTGAAGGTGGGGGAGTACCTCCTGGGGGCGGTGGTGGAGCGGGGCATGGACCGTAGGGCCATCGGTCAGGAGCTCTCCCGCATCGCCCTCAGGCTGCAAAACCTCTAGGAGGAACCATGCGAGAAGCCCTGGAGGCGCTGAAGGCCACCCAAGGGGTACGGGTAGCCGCCCTTCTCAGCGAGGACGGCTTCGTGGTGGAAGAGGTGCGGGAGGAGGACACCCCGGAGCCCGGCCTCCTCTCGGCCCGGGCGGCCACGGTCCTGGGCACGGCCAAGGCCCTGGGCCAGACCCTGGGCCAGGAAGGGCTGGAGGAGGTCATGGTAGAGTACCCCGAGGGGGCGCTCCTCCTCGTGCCCCTGCCGGGCCATCACCTCCTCCTCCTCCTGGACGGGGTGCGGAGCCTGGGACGGGTCCGGCTCGCCCTAAAGCGGTGGTTGCCCCAGATCGCGGAGGCCTTAACATGAACGAACTCAAGTTGGACATCCAGATTGACCGGGATACCGCCCTAGGCCGCTACACCAACCTCGCCCTCATCGCCCACACCAAGAACGAGTTCATCCTGGACTTCGCCCTCCTGCAACCCCAGGGCGGGGCCATCGTGGTGAGCCGCATCGTCACCAGCCCCCAGCACGCCAAGGCCCTCCTCCGGAGCCTGGCCGAGAACGTGGCCCGCTACGAGGAGGCCTTCGGCCCCATTCCCGAGCCCGTGGCGGAAAACCAGGCCTGATTCTATAGGTTTTCCCGCCACCAGTCCAGGTAGGCCCTAAGCCGGGCCACCCTGCGGTCGGGCCTTCCCGAGCGGGAGAGCTCGTGCCCCTCCTCCGGCACCCGGAAGAAGCGGGTCCGGACCCCGAGGTGGAGGAGGGCTGTGTACCAGGTCTCCCCCTGGTCCACGGGGCAGCGGTGGTCGGCCTCCGCGTGGACCACCAGGGTGGGGGTGCGCACCCGGTGGACGAGGCTTAGGGGGCTTTTCTCCCAGAGGACCTCGGGCCTTTCCCAGGGCTTCGCCCCGAGCTCCAGGTAGGTGAACCGGGGGCCGATGTCGCTTGCCCCGAAGAAGCTCAGCCAGTTAGAGATGCTCCGGTCGGTGACGGCGGCCCGGAAGCGCTCCGGGTGGCGGGCGGTGAGCCAGTTCGTCATGAACCCCCCGTAGCTTCCCCCCGCCACCCCCACCCGGCCTGGGTCCAGGGGGAAGCGGGCGAGGACGTGGTCCAAAAAGCCCAGGAGGTCCCTTTCGTCCCTTTCCCCCCACTCCCCTTCCAGAAGGGCGAAGTCCTGGCCAAAACCCGTGGAACCCCGCGGATTGGCGAAGGCCACGGCATAGCCCCTGGCCCGGTAGAGCTGGAACTCCAGCACGGGGGCCTCGCCGAAGGCGGTATGGGGCCCCCCGTGGATGTAGAGGATCACCGGGTGGGGGCCCTCCCCCTCGGGCAGAAGGACCCACCCCGGGACCTTGTGCCCCTCGGGGCTTGTCCACTCGGTGTAGAGGGGCTCGGCCAGGTCCAAGACCCCGGCGTTGGGGTCAAAGGTGCCCAAGGGCCCCTCGAGGCGGGCGGGGTGGGTAAAGCCCTCCTTGAGGAGGAAAAGCCCCCCCTCCGTGAGGGCGAAGGCGAGGACGCTTCCCCCCTCGGTGAGGGCCTCCGCCTTCCCGTCCAGGCCCACCCGGTAGAGCCTCGCCGTGCCGGCCTCCGTGCGCACCAGGTAGACCCCCCCTTCCCCCCACTTGGGCCCCTGGAGGTGCCGGCCGAAGCGAAGGTCCGAGTTTAAGGAGTTCCCCAGGCTCCCCTCAAAGAGCACCCGCGCCCTCCCCTCCTGGAGGTGGTAGAGCCTAGCCTCCGTCCCCCCGCCCCGCTCAAAGGCGTGCCCCAGGAAGAAGAGGCCCTCGGGGCTCCACTCCAGGCCGAAGATGGGCCCAACGCCCCCGTAGACCTTTTCCAGCCGCCCCTCCCGTAGGAGAAAGAGGGTGTCCCGGCCCTCGGCCTGGGCCCGGACGTCCTCGGGCATGACCAGGTAGAGGCCTTCCGGGGTGTAGGCCATCTCCTTGGGGGCGGGGTAACGGTCCAGGAGGAGGCGGGGCTTGCCGTCCTCCAGGGCGTAGAGGGCCACGTTCCCCTCGGGGAGGAGGCCTCGCCCGTCCATCTTGAAGGGCCAGCCCTCAAACACGCGGGGCGCCCCGGGTTTTTGGGGTTCTTTCAGGGCCAGAAAGGCCACCTCCCCTCCGGGGCCCAGGGCGTAGTCCAGGACCCCGGCCGTCTCCGTGAGCCTCTCCGCCTCGCCCCCCCGGAGGTCCAGACGGAAAAGCTCGTCCCCCTCCCCCACCCGGCGCAGGAAGTAGAGGAAGGGGGCGCGAAAGGAAGGCCTTTTCGCCTCCTCCTGGGTAAGGAGGCGCAACCCCCCGTCAAAGAGGGCAAGGCGGGAGCGGTAGCGGGGAGGGTCCCCTTCCAGGATGTCGGTGAGGACGAAGAGGGGCAGGCCCCCGGGGCCCGGGGTCAGGTCCGAGAGGAAGCGCAACCTAAAGAGGACTTCTGGCTCCATACCGCCATAATACTGACCGGTCATTTCCCTTGCTTTTGGTTCCTGCGCTCCCAGCCAACACCTCGCAGGGGATTTCCGGTAAGCTAGGCCCGTGGAGCGGGAGGAGCTGGTGCGCTACCTGGACGGGTACCTACGCCTAGGGGACTTTCCCCACGACCCCTCGCTGAACGGCCTCCAGGTGGAGGGGAAGGGACGGGTGCACCGGGTGGGGGCGGCGGTGGACGCAGGGGAGGCCATCTTCCGGAAGGCCCTCGAGGCGGGGGTGGACTTCCTCCTCGTCCACCACGGCCTCTTCTGGGGGAAGCCCTTCCCCCTCGTGGGCCACCACAAGCGCCGCCTGGAGCTCCTCTTCCGGGGAGGGGTGAGCCTCTACGCCGCCCACCTGCCCCTGGACGCCCACCCGGAGGTGGGGAACAACTTCGTCCTGGCCCGGGGGCTTGGGCTATTGGACCTCGAGCCCTGGGACGTGGGGGCGAAGGGACGGTTCCCCGGGCCTACCCCCCTCCTCGAGGTGGCGGACCGGCTGGGCGAGCTCACCGGGGTGGAGCCCTTGGTGCACCAGGGCGGGGCCGAGGCCGTGGAGACGGCCATCGTGGTCTCGGGCTCGGGAACGAGCCTCCTCCCCAAGGTGGACGCCGACCTCTTCATCACCGGGGAGCCCAAGCACAGCGTCTTCCACGAAACCCTGGAACGGGGACTGAACGTCCTCTACGCCGGGCACTACGCCACGGAGACCTTCGGGGTGAAGGCCTTGGCCGCGCACTTAGAGGAGCGCTTCGGCCTCCCCTGGGTCTTCCTGGACCACCCCACGGGGCTTTAGATGCCGGGGCTCTTCCTCACCCTCGAGGGCCTGGACGGGGCGGGCAAGACCACGCAGGCCGGGCGCCTCGCCGCCTTCCTGGAGGCCCGGGGGCTTCCCGTCCTCCTCACCCGGGAACCCGGCGGGGGGCTTCCTGGGGTGCGGGAGCTGGTCCTCAAGGAGGCCCTCTCCCCCGAGGCGGAGTACCTCCTCCTGAGCGCGGACCGGGCAGAGCACGTGCGGAAGGTCCTCCTTCCCGGGCTAAGGCGGGGCCAGGCCGTGGTCTCGGACCGCTACCTGGACTCTAGCCTCGCCTACCAGGGCTTCGGCCGCGGCCTCCCCCTCCCCTGGCTTCTGGAGGTGGCCAAGGGGGCCACCCTGGGCCTCAAGCCCCGCCTCACCTTTCTCCTGGACCTTCCCCCCGAGCTCGCCCTCGCCCGGGTCAAGGACCCCGACCGCCTGGAGAGGCTTGGCCCCGCCTTTTTTCAGAAGGTCCGGGAGGGCTACCTGGCCCTCGCCCAGGCGGAGCCCGAGCGCTTCGTGGTCCTGGACGCTACCCGCCCGGAGGAGGAGGTGGCGCGGGCCATCCAGGCCCACCTCCTGCCCCTTCTGCCATAATGGGCCCATGCGCCTTTGGCTTTGGGGGGTCCTGGGCCTCCTTCCCTTGGCCCTGGCCCTCACCTTTCCCAAAAGCACCCTCTACGTGGAGGGTAACGGCCGGCGCTACCCCCTCAAGGTGGAGGTGGCCGACACCCCCGAGCGCCAGGCCCAGGGCCTCATGTTCCGGAAAGGCCTCGCCGAGGACGAGGGCATGGTCTTCCTCTTCCCGGAGCCTTCGGCCGGCGGCTTCTGGATGAAGAACACCCTCATCCCCCTCTCCATCGCCTTCTTCAACCGGGAGGGGGTGATCCTCCGCATCCTGGACATGGAGCCCTGCCGGGCCGATCCCTGCCCCGTCTACTACCCCGGCGTGGTCTACCAGGGGGCCCTCGAGGTCAACCAGGGCTGGTTCCGCCGCCGGAGCCTTAAGGAGGGGGCCCGGGTGGGGGGCGAGGCCCTGAGGCTTTGGCCGAAGCCGTGGAACGGAACCCCCTCTTCCCCCTGACCGCCTTTGGCCTCCTCATCCTGCTCGCCGTCTTCGGCTTCCTGGGCTACCTCCTGGCCGAACGGCGCCTGCCGAGCCCACCCCCCTTCACGGGCCTCCTGGTGGAAACCCGGGAAGGCCCCCGCCTCCTCAAGGGCCGCCTGGCCCGTACCCCCGAGGCCTGGGCCCGGGGCCTGGGGGTGAGGCAGGAGCCCCTGGAGGCCCTCCTTTACCTCTTTCCCGAGGCCACGGACGCCCCCTTCAGCGCCCGGGGGTACCGCTTCCCCGTGGCGGTGGCCTTTCTGGACGGGGAGGGCCGGGTGCTCAAGGTGGCCCACCTCAGGCCGGGGGAGGCCGTGGCCCCCGGCACCGCCTACCGGGGGGTGCTGGAGGTGCGGGAAGGCCTCCTCCCCCTCCGGCCCGGGGACCGGGTGCTCCTCAGCGAGCCGGCTGCCCCTGGGCAAGGCCCCTGAGGTCCAAGGGTGCTGAGGAGGTCGGCGGCGTTGTACTTCCCGCACCTTGGACACGATGAGGGCCCGGCCCCACCTCCCGGGGCAGCCTGGGGGCCTCGTCCGGGAGGATGCGGTACTGCGCCGATCTCCAGCCCCTCCTTGGAGCGGGCGCGGATGGAGGTGCCCGCCCGGCGCTTCCCCTCCTGGGGGGCCGAGAGGGCGGCCTCCTTGACCCGGGCATCGTAGGGGACCGCCTGCTGCAGGCTAGGCGGCACGAGGTGGACGCCCTCGCGCAAGGGGCGCTCCTGCCCCGTGGAAGACCACCCCCACGTGGCACCACCACGAAGCCGTTGGCCAAAGGGAGGAAAGCGGCCCCCAGGCGCCGCCTTGGGGGGCGGCGAGAGGTGAGCCCCGCCAGGTTCAGCGGGGCCCGCGCCTACTCCTTGGCGTCGGCCTCCCCGCCCTCGGACTTGGTCCCGGAGTCCTTCTTGGCGTAGTCCTTCACGTGCCAGCCCGAGCCCTTGAAGATGATGGCCGGGGGGGTGATGACCCGCTTCAAGGGCTCCCCCGTCTCGGGGTGGGCCTCGAGGGGATCCTCGTGGAAGCCTTGCTCAAACTCGTAGTAGTTTCCGGTGTGCAGCCCCTTGTACACGTACACCGGCATAGCCTTCCCTCCCGGGAAGCAGTTTGACACTTTAGTACCTTGAGTGTCAAGACCGGGGGATGGTAGCCTCCTCTCGTGGACAAGCTGGCCCTGAGGCGCTTCGCCCGCCAGGTCTGGCGCGGCCTGGACCGGGAGGCCCTGGGGCGAGGGGTGGTGGAGGCCCTCCTCCCTTGGCTCAGGGAGAGGGGGTTCCAGGACATCCTCCTCTACCACCCCCTGCCCCTGGAGCTGGACCTCACCCCCCTCCTGGAGCGCTACCCCGCCCGTTACTACCTGCCCAAGGTGGTGGGGGAAGGTCTGGGCGTCCACCCCTTCGGCCCCCTGGTCCCGGGGCCCTTCGGCCTCCTGGAGCCCGCCACCCCGGCGGTGGAGCCTAAGGTCCTGGACCTCGTCCTGGTGCCGGGCCTGGCCTTTGACCTGGAGGGTTTCCGCCTGGGCCGGGGCCGGGGCTTCTACGACCGCTTCCTGGCCTCGGTGGCCGCAGAGACGGTAGGGGTGGCCCCAGAGGCCCTCCTCCTTCCCCGCCTGCCCCGCGACCCCTGGGACGTGCCCGTGGCCTACCTCGCCACGGAGCGGGGGGTGCGGCGGGCGGGCTGAGGGCGCCTTGGGTGGTACACTCGGCCCATGCGGGGCGCCCTCTTGGACCGGGACGGGGTCCTCCTCCTCCTAGACGAGGAGGCCCTGTACAAGAAGGCCCTGGAGCTCGCCGCCCAAGGGGCGGGCCTGGAGCGGAGCCTGGCCGTCCTGGCGCGCGCGGTCCGGGTCCTGAACGAGGCGGTGGGCGGGCTTAAAGTCCGCACCCTGGAGGAGGAGGAGGCCCTGTGGCGGTCCTTGGCCCTCGAGGCCGCCCGGGAGCTTCGCGTGCCGGAGGAGCGCCTCCTCCCCTGGCGCTACTACCGCTTCATGAAGCCGGCCCCGGGGGCGGAGGCCCTGCTTATGGGGCTAAAGGCCATGGGCCTCCGCATCGGGGTGCTTTCCAACACCCTGCCGAGCCTCCGGGAAAGCCTGGCCCACCACGGGCTGGACGGGTACGTGGACGGCTTCTTCGCCTCCTGCGCCCTGGGGGTGGCCAAGCCCGACCCCCGGGCCTTCCTCCTGGCCCTGGAGGGCCTGGGCCTAAAGCCCGAGGAAACCCTCTACCTGGACGACGACCCGGAGAACGTGGAGGCCGCCCGGAGGCTGGGCCTCCGGGCAGAGGTCTACGCGGTCAGAGCACCGGGAGCTCGGCCGCAGTGACCACCTCGAGGGCAGGGCTCCCCTGCCGGAAGGCGGCGATCCGGCCCACCACGTGCCCCCCGGCCCGGAGCACCATCCGCCCCATGGCCTTCATGGTCTCCCCGCTGGAGACCACATCGGAAACCAGGGTCACCTTCTGGTTCAGGAGCTTCTCGGCAAAGCGCCGGTCCAGCCACAGCACCTCCCCCACCCCGAGGGTCAGGGTCTCCACCTCCTGGATGATGGGGTCCTCCATGTAGGGCCGGCGGCGCCTCCTGGCCACCACGTACGGCAGGCCCATCTCCTCCGCCAGCACGTGGGTGAGGGGGATGGGGCTGGTCTCCGTGGTGAAGAGAACCTCGGTTTCGCGCGGCACCAGGGGCTTTAGGGCCTGGGCCGCGGCCCGCACCAGCTCCGGATCGCCCAAAAACTCCACTAGGGGGATACGCCGCCCGGGCAGGGGCTCAATGAGGGGGACGTGCCGGGTGACGCCGCCGATGCTGATGGGATAGGTTTCCACAAACGCCCTCCTACTCGGGTTTAAACAGGGGAAGATGGCCCAAGGCGATCACGTCCTGACGGGGCGTGCCCTCGGTGAAGACGGTGAGGACCGCCACCACCTGGCCGCCCACGCTCTCTATGAGCTCCCTGAGGCCCGCCAGGGTGGAGCCCGTGGAGACCACATCGTCCACGATGGCCACCTTCTTCCCCCGGATCAGGGGAACGTCGGCCCCGTCCAGCACCAGGAGCTGGGGCTTACCCGTGGTGATGGAGAGGACCTGGCGGCTAATGGGGTTGATCATGTAGGGCTTCTCCGTCTTGCGGGCCACCACGTAGGGCTTCCCAGTGATGCGGGAGAGGGCGTGGGCCAGGGGCACCGCCTTGACCTCGGGGGTGACCAGGGTCTCCACCTCCGGGGGGAGGCGCTGGGCCAAGGCCTCGGCCGCGGCCTCGGTGAGCTCGGTGTCCCCCAGGAGGTTGAGAAGGGCCACCGCCACGTCCGGCCCCACCCGGACAATGGGCAGCTCCCTCTTCACCCCGGCGATCTCCACAGGGTAGGTCCTCACGCCGTCAGTCTATACTCAAGGTATGCTGCGCGCCAAGATTGAGACCCTGGGCGTGGACCCCCAGAACGGGAGCGTGGTGGTCCTGCTCAGGGCGGAGAATGAAAAGCTCCTTCCCATCGTCATCGGGCCCCTCGAGGCCCACCACATCGTGGTGGCCCTGCAGGGGGAGAAGCCCCCACGCCCCCTCACCCCGGACCTCCTCCTCTCGGTGATGGAAATGCTCCAGGCCAAGCTGAAGCGGGTGGAGATCATAGACCTCCGAGACGGCACCTTCTACGCCCGCCTCATCCTGGAGCACCGGGGGATAGAGCTGGAGGTGGACGCCCGCCCCTCGGACGCCATGGCCCTGGCCCTGAGGGCCCAGGCCCCCATCCTGGTGGCCGAGGAGGTGGTGGAGAAGGCGGGGGTGGAGGAGGCCAGCCTCAAGCCCCACGGCGCTGCGGAAGCCTAGGCCTTGCGCTGGCTTCTCCCCTTCCTCCTCTTCTCCCTGGCCCTGGGCCAGCGGCTTGCGGTCATCGGGGACTGGGGGGCACCCACGGCGGGGCGGGCCCAGGTGGCGGCCCTCCTCCAGCGGGAGCACGCCCATAGCCCCCTCGCCGCCCTCCTCACCGCCGGGGACAACTTCTACCCCAAAGGGAGGGTGGTGGAGGCCTATTTGGAGGACCTCCCTCCCGTCCCCCTCTACCCGGCCTTCGGCAACCACGACGCCCCGAGCCTTAGGGCGCAGCTTGAGCGCTTCGGCCTGGAAAGGCCCTACTACCGGGTCCGGTTCGGGGACCTCGAGGTCTTCGTCCTCTACACCGAGGCGGACCTCGCGGCCCAGCGGGCCTGGCTGGAGGAAGCCCTGAAGGGCTCCAGCGCCCGCTGGAAAGCCCTCCTCCTCCACCGCCCCCTTTACTCCTCGGGGCTCCACGGGGGAAGCCCGGCCCTAAGGAGCCTCCTAGAGCCCCTCCTTCGCCGCCACGGCGTGGCCCTGGTCCTCGCGGGCCACGACCACCACTACGAGCGCTTGGAGGTGGGCCCCACCACCCACCTGGTGGTGGGAGGAGGCGGGGCGGGGCTCTACCCCACCCGGCCGCCCCTCCCCTGGAGCCGGGCCCTGGCCGTGGCCCACCACGCCCTCTTCCTGGAGGTCCGCCAGGAAGGCCTGCTGGGCTACGCCCTGGACCCCGAGGGGAGGGTCCTGGACCGCTTCCTCAGGCCCAGCCCCCCATGACGTGCACGTGCACGTGGAAGACCTCCTGCCCCCCCTTCGCCCCCACGTTCACCTGGACGCGGTACCCCTCGAGGCCCAGGCCCCGGGCCACCCGGTTGGCGGTGCGGAAGAGGGCCCCAAGCTTCCTTTCCCCTTCCTCGGTGTCGGGGTAGTCGGAGAGCTTCTCCACGTGCTCCTTGGGCACCACCAAGACGTGCACGGGGGCCTTGGGCCTTATGTCGTGGAAGGCCACGAAGCCCTCGTCCTCGTAAACCCTCTTCGCAGGAAGCTCCCCGGCGATGATGCGGCAGAACACGCACCCCATGGAAGGCATCCTATCCCATGGGAAGCTCCAAGGGCGCACGGGCCCTCTCCTTCACCCCCTCCACCTGGCCGAGAAGGGTGTACCCCTCCACCCCCAACACCCGGGCCCAGACCGTCTCCCCGGGGCGGGCGGGGCCCTCGAGGCGGGCCTCGTAGTAGTCGGGGGTGTGGCCGAGGGCCCTCCCGTCCTGGACCCTTTCCACCAGGACCTCCACCCGCTCCCCGAGCTTGGGGCGGATCCTCTCCTCCGCCAGGCGCTGGGCCAAGGCGATGAGCTCCCGGGTGCGGCGCCGCCTCACCTCCGGGGGCACCTGGGGCAGGGAGGCCGCCCGGGTCTTGGGCCTCGGGGTGTAGGTGAAGGCGTGGACCCGGGTGGGCCGGAGCTCCTCCAGGAAGGCCAGGGTCTCCCGGTGCTCCTCCTCCGTTTCCGTGGGCAGGCCGGCGATGACGTCGGTGGTGAGGGCGAAGCCGGGGATGAGGTGGTAGGCCCTCTGGACCAGGTCCCGGTAGTAGGCCTTGTCGTAGCGGCGGCCCATAAGCTTGAGGAGCCGGTCCGAGCCAGTCTGCAGGGAGAGGTGGAGGTGGGGCCTGACCGCGGGGGCGTAGCGGCCGATGGTCCTCAGGAGGTCCTCCCCCGTGTCCTCAGGCTCTATGGAGGAAAGCCGCACCTTGGCCCCCAGGTGGTAGAGGTCCTCCACCAGCCCCGCCAGGCCCCGGGGGTGCCCCCGGTAGCTCCCGAGGCGCACGCCGGTGAGGACGATCTCCTGGATTCCCATGCGGAGAAGGGCTTCGGCCTCGGCCAGGGCCTCCCGGTGGTCCCGGTGCCTCTCCTTGCCCCTTAGCCTCGGGATGATGCAGTAGGCGCACCCCGCCTGGCAGCCATCCTGCACCTTGAGGAAGGCCCGGACCCGGCTATTTAAAAACCCCCTTTCCCCCGCCCCCCAGAACTCGTTGGGCGGGGTGGTGATGGGGTCAGAGGGGAGGCCAAAGCGCTCCAGGATCACCCGGGGGAGCTCGGCCTTACGGGCGTTGGGCACCACGGCGTCCGCCCCCAGCTCCTTGAGCGCTTCCGGGGCGAGCTCGGCGTAGCACCCCGTGACCACGATGAAGGCCTCCGGGTTGTACCGCCTCGCGCGGCGCACCTCCTTGCGGGTGTCCGCCTCCGCCGTGGTGGTGACGGCGCAGGAGTTGATGACCACAAGGTCGGCCCCCCCGGCCTCCACGGGCACCACCTCCGGCTCCAGCGCCTTGAGGAAGCCCAGGAGGGCCTCGGTCTCCACCTGGTTGACCTTGCAGCCCAGGGTGCGGAAGGCCGCGCGCATCCTTTCCATTCTGTTAGGCTCTAGGAGCCCCGTCAAGGAGGGTGGGCAGGACCCCCTTGCCCCGGGAGCCCAATACGTTGTACTATTTAGTCCGCCAACCCCAAGATATGGGGGCAGGGGAGGATGTATGGAACGCCATTTCTTTGACGAGCATGCGCAGGCCATCGCCAAGCGCCAGTACCTTCAGGAGGGGGACGGGGATATCCTGGGCATGTTCCGCCGGGTGGCGCGGGAGATCGCCAAGCCCGAGAAGCCCGAGGAAAGGGCCTACTGGGAGGAGAAGTTCTACGAGCTCATGAGCGAAAAGCGCTTCTCCCCGGGGGGCAGGATCCTCGCCGGGGCGGGCACGGCCCACGGCAACCTCCTCAACTGCTTCGTGCAGGGGGCCACGGAGAACCCCCCGGAGAGCTTTGAGGGCATCATGGAGGTGGCCAAGAAGCTCGCCCTGGTCACCAAGGTGGGCGGGGGGAACGGGGTCAACCTGGACCCCTACCGCTCCAAGGGAGCGGGAAAGCGCCGAGAGGTCCGGGGCGTGGCCTACCTGTCCGCCCAGCACCCCGACCTCGAGGACTTCCTCCTTGGCCTCATGCGCCCCCCCATCAACCCCGATGGGCCCAAGGAGGAGATCCGGCTCAAGAACTTCACCCGGGTGGTCTACGGGGAGCTACCCCCTGAGCTCAAGGCCCTGGCGGAAGAGCGGGGGGTGCACCTGGTCAAGGAGCCCCCTAAGGAGCGCATCCTGATCCCCGACGACATGGGGGGCATCGTGGAGGCCGCCCGGGAGGCCGCGGACCTGGCCCGGCGGGGCCTCACCCCCCACGTGGACTTCTCCCTCCTCCGCCCCGAGGGGGCGCCCATCCGGGGCAGCGGGGGGACAAGCTCGGGCCCCGTGAGCTTCCTCTTTGAGATCTTTGACCACTTCCTGGAGTGGGCCGCCCTGGGAGCGGAAGGGGCGGGCCCTGTGGCCACCTTGCGCTACGTGTACGCCCCGGTCCTTAGGGTGGTGCGGCAGGGGGGGTGCCTCCACCCCGACACCCTGGTCCACACCGACCGGGGTACCCTGCGCCTTCGGGAGATCGTGGACCCCTTTCTTCGGGGCTGGCAGCCCCACGCCCTAAGCGTGGCCACCGACGAGGGTTGGCGGCGAAGCCCCGAGGGGTACAACAACGGCGTAGCCCCCACCCTGCGGGTGGTCCTGGAAAACGGCCTCGAGGTCCAAGGGACCCCCAACCACAAGCTGAAGGTTCTCCGGGAGGACGGGACCCGGGCCTGGGTGGAACTCCAGGACCTCAAGCCGGGGGACTGGGTGATCTGGGTGCTGGACGAGCACACGGGGACCCCGGTCCAGCTCGCCCCCCTGGACGAGGCCCTCCACCCCAACGCCACCCCCATCCGCACCCCGGAGGTGCTCACCGAGGACCTGGCCTTCCTCCTGGGGTTCTTCTTCGGGGAGGGCTTCGTGAGCGGGGACCGGATCGGCCTCTCCGTCCACGAGGAGGAGCCCATGCGGGAAGAGGCCAAGCGCCTCTTCCGCGAGCTCTTCGGGTTGAAGCTCCGGGAAGAGCGGAAGCCGGGGGACCGGAGCGTCACCTTAGTGGTCCGAAGCCGTCCCCTGGTCACCTGGCTCAGGAAGAACGGCCTTCTTAAGGGGAAGGCCCAGGAGCTGGAGGTCCCTAGGGCCATCCGCCAAAGCCCCCGCCCCGTCCTCGCCGCCTTCCTTCGGGGCCTCTTTGAGGCCGATGGCACCCTTACCGCGGGCTACCCCATGCTGACCACCGCCTCCAAACGCCTGGCCCAGGACGTGATGGTCCTCCTGGGGGGGCTTGGCATCCCCTCCAAGCTCCTCCGCTACAACCCCCTGCCGGGGCGCTTTTCCAAGGCCGAGCACTGCCGGATCCGGGTGGTCACTGCCAAGGGCTTGGAGCGCTACCTGGAGAGGATCGGAGTACCCAAGGGCTCCCGCCTGGAATCCCTCTACGAGAGGCAACCCGATACCCGGAGGGAGTCCAGCTGGCCCCTGCCCCACGCCGAGGGGTTGCTGAAGCCCCTCCTGGCGGTGACGGAAAGGGGCAAGAAGGGCTACGCCTCCCCCCACACCCCCTTGCGGAAGGACCTCCTCCGGTACCTCCGGGGCGAGCGCCGGCTCACCGCCACGGGGTACGCCATGGTCCTGGAAAAGGCGCAGGACCTGGGCCTGGAGGCTGAACCCTTCCCCTTCAACGAGTACTACGTGCGGGTGGCCTCCGTGGAGCCAGGCGGGGCAATTCTCACCCTGGACCTCTCCGTGGACGAGAACCACACCTACCTCGCCAACGGGCTGGTGAGCCACAACACCCGCCGCGGGGCAGGGATGGCCACCCTCTCCATTGACCACCCCGACCTCCTGGACTTCCTCACCGCCAAGGACCTGGACCGGGAGAAGGCGGAGGGGGACATCTCCACCTTCAACATCTCCGTCCTGGTCACCGAGGCCTTCATGAAGGCCCTGGAGGAGGACGCCCTCTGGCCCGTAACTCCCGTGGAGGTGCCGGGGAAGTACTACCCCTACCCCCTGGAGGGCCCCTACACGGGTAGGCTCCCCGAGCTCCCCGAGCGGGCGGACGGGGCCAAACCCATCCCCCTCTACGGGGGCAAGGTCCCTGCCCGGTGGCTCTGGCACGAGATCGCCTGGCACGCCTGGGCCACGGGGGAGCCGGGCCTCATCTTCGTGGACCGGGTCAACGAGCTCTCGGCCCTGAAGGGGCTCGGCGAACGCTACCAGATCCGCTCCACCAATCCCTGCTTCGTGGGGTCTACAAGAATCCCCACCGAACGGGGGCTTGTGCCCATTGAGGAGCTCGCACGCGAAGGGGGGAGCTTCTACCTGGTCACGGACAACCGGGCCCCCTTTGGGGGCGGGGGCGCCCCCTTACCCACCCACGGCACTGCGGTGCGGAGGGCGGTCCGGGCCTTTTTCACCGGCGTCAAGCCCGTGGTCCGCCTCCGCACCCGGGAGGGCCTCGAGGTCACCCTCACCCCGGACCACCTCCTCCTGACCCCGGAGGGCTACCGGGAAGCGGGGAAGCTCAGGCCGGGCGAGAAGATCCTGGTGCAAAGCGGCGAGGGGCTCTTCCCCAAGGAGGAGAGCCTGCCCGCCCCCGCCCTGGCCGTGGCCCAGGAGCGGGTGGCCACCGCGGGAGGCCGGGGAGGCCGAGGCCGCGCCGACGTCCGGGCCCAGTACAGCCACCTCCCCACCCGCTGGAGCCGGGAGCTCGGGGTGGCCTTGGGCTGGCTCTTGGGGGACGGCTACCTGCGGGAGGATGGGGTAGGCTTCTACTTCTCCCGGCAAGACTTCGCCGCCCTCGCCTGGCTTCCCGACCTCCTCCGGGACTGGTTCGGCCCGGGCACCCTCCAGGAAACCCGCTCCAACACCTTCCACCTCCACTTCAACCGTATCCCCGCTGAGTTCTTCCAAGCCCTGGGGGTCAAGGCGGCCAGGGCCACGGAAAAGCGGGTCCCGGAAAGCCTCTTCCGCGCCCCCCGGGAGGCAGTAGTGGGCTTCCTTCAGGGCCTCTTCAGCGCCGACGGTTCGGTGCAGATCAACGAGAAAAAGCAGAACGCCACCATCCGTCTAGCCTCCTCTAGTCCAGCTCTCCTCCAGGACGTCCAACTCCTCCTCCTCAACCTAGGGATTCTCGGAAAGATCCACAAGCGCCGAGAAGCCGCTACCAAGGTCTTACCCAACGGCAAGGGCGGCCTCAAACCGTACCCGGTGGCACCCCAGTACGAGCTCATCCTGGGAGGCGAAAACCGGGATCGGTTCGCCGAGGCCGTAGGCTTCCTGCAGGAGGAAAAACAGTCCAAGCTCCTGACCTTCCTGCGCCACAGGCCCCGGGGAAGCTACCGCAAGCCCTTCCTGGCCACGGTGACCAGCGTGGAACCTGCTGGGGAAGCTCCCGTTTACGACCTGACCGAGCCCGTCACCCACAGCCTCATAGCAAATGGAATCATTGCACACAATTGCGGTGAAATCCCGCTCACCGTGGGCGAGCCCTGCGACCTGGGCGCTTTGAACCTCGCGGCCTACGTGAAGGACGGGGAGTTCCAGATGGAGGCCTTCCGCCAGGACGTCCACACCGCCATCCGCTTCCTGGACAACGTCCTGGAGGTGAACAAGTTCGCGCTCCCCGACAACGAGGAGGCGGCGAAGCGCCTCAGGAGGCTTGGCCTCGGGGTCATGGGCCTGGCGGACGCCCTCATCAAGATGGGCCTCCCCTACGCCTCGGAAGAGGCCCGCAAGAAGGTCTACGAGATCATGTCCGCCATGCGGGAGGAGGCCGTGCGGGCCTCGGAGGCGTTGGCCAAAGAGCGGGGCGTCTTCCCCCTCTACGAGGAGCACCGGGAGTACTTCCAGGCCTTAGGCGTCCGCCCGAGGCGCAACGTGGCCCTTCTCACCGTGGCCCCCACCGGGACCACCAGCATGCTCATGGGGGTCTCCTCGGGGATTGAGCCCGTCTTCAGCCCCTTCGTCTGGCGCAGGATCGGCGGGGAGTACAAGCCCCTCCTCCACCCCCTCTTCGTGGAGCTCATGGAGGCCTATCCGCCCGCCCCTGGGTATGAGAAGGACGGGAAGTGGGACTGGGAGAAGATCGTGGAGGAGATCCAGAAGGACGGCCACGGCTCGGTCCAGGGCCTCCCCTTCGTCCCCGAGCCCATCCGGCGGGTCTTCCAGTGCGCCCACGACATCCACCCCTTGGACCACGTGCGCATGCAGGGGGTGGTCCAGCGGGCCTTTGACGCCGAGGGGTACGCCGCCAACTCCCTGTCCAAGTGCATCGCCAAGGGCACATTGATTCCCACCTCCAAGGGCCTCATCCCCATAGAGGAGATCGCCCTGCCCCACCCTGAGGACACCTTCGCTCCGGTGGAAGGACTTTACACCGCCGAGGGGTACCGCATTACTGCCCACTACTACGCCGGGAAGAAGCGGGGCGTGAGGGTACGCTTGGACAATGGGTCCGAGCTCGTGGGGGCCTGGGAAAGCCACCGCCTCCTCACCCCAGAGGGCTGGCGCTTAATGCGCGAGCTGAAACCCGGGGACGTGGTACTAGGTAAGCTCGTTCCCTCCCACGGGCCCGGCGGGCTACCCCTTCCCGAAGCCTCGGGGTTCCCCCTGAGAACCAATGCCCGTAACCTGCCCCTTCCCGAAAGGATGTCCGAGGACCTGGCCCTCTTCCTCGGGATGCTGGCGGCAGACGGGTCCACGGTGGAAGCCACGGGCTTTGTGGGCATCGCCACCAAGGACCCTGAGGTGGAAGAGATTTTCAAGAGGGTGGTGGCCAAGCTCTTCGGCGTAGAACCCAAGTGCACGATGGACAAGCGCACGGGGGTGAAAAACCTGTACCTTACCTCCCGGCGTCTAGCCCGGTTCGTGGAAAACCTGATCGGCAAGGGAGCAGCCCAGAAACGGATTCCCAGGCAGATCCTTCAGGGAAGCCCAGAGGAGAAACTGGCCTTCCTCCGCGGCCTCACCCTAGACGGCTACGTGCACCCCAACATGGGGCTTGTGGTCTATGAGGGAAGGAGCCAGCGCCTGGCCTATGAGGGGGCTGAGCTTGCCCGCAGCTTCGGCTTGCCCAAGGTCTACCAAGGGCGGAAAAAGGTCCTCACCCCCAAGGAAACCTATCACGTCTACTCCATAGCTGTGGCCGGGCCTCTCCAGGAACTCCTTCAGCCCATAGAAGCCCACAAGCGAGCCAAGGTGGCTACCCGCTACAAAGTCTTCATCCCGGAGGAAATCCTCGCAGCCACCCACGTGAACACCGCTCACCCTGGATATTCCAACCTGAGGTCCGTGCGCAACAGGGGTGTACAGGTGGTCTACAACACCACCGCCGACCGTCTGGGCTGGCCCACAGACATCCTGGCCCACCGGGTCGTGGAGGTGGAGGAAGTGGGCGAGGTAGAGATGTACGACATTGAGGTGGAGGAAGTCCACCGCTACGTGGTCAACGGCCTTATCTCCCACAACACCATCAACCTCCCGCATGAGGCCTCGGTGGAGGACGTGGAGGCTGCCTACCTCGAGGCCTACCGCACGGGGTGCAAGGGGATCACCGTCTACCGGGACGGGAGCCGGGAGTTCCAGGTACTCACCGTGAAAAAAGAGGCAAAGGAGGTTAAAGAGGCCAGCGAGGAAAAGGTGGAGGTCAAGGAGGCCTCCCCAAAGGTCCGCACGCCGGGAGAGCCCCTGTACGAGCGCCCGGGCCGCCTCATGGGCTTCACCGACATGGTGAAGCTCATGACCCCTGAGGGGGCGAAGCGGAGCTTCCTGGTGACGGTGAACGTCCTGGACGGCCACCCCGTGGAGGTGATCCTCACCTCCGGCAAGGCAGGGGACGAGGCGAACGCCGACTCGGAAGCCCTGGGCCGGGTGGTCTCCATCGCCCTTCAGTACGGGGTGCCCCCCGAGGCCCTCATCCGCACGCTCAGGGGCATCAACGGAGGGCTCTACGGCACTTACCAGGGAAGGCTCGTCTCCAGCAAGGCCGACCTCATCGCCGTGGCCCTGGAGACCATCCCGGCCTCGCTGAAAGGTCCCACCGAGAGGCCGGAGGTGGAAGGGGAAGCCCCCGCCCCGGCCCTTTCGGGAGGGGGTATCGCCCTCGCCGGAGCGAGCCCTTGCCCCTCCTGCGGGGAAAAGGCCCTGGTTCGGGAGGAGGGGTGCTGGAAGTGCCAGGTGTGCGGCTACAGCAAGTGCGGCTAGGCCTCCCCTAAGCCCAGAGGGCCCGGCCCCTTATACTGGGCCCGTGCGGGTCAAGATCTGCGGCCTCACCCGCCTCGAGGACGCCCTCCTGGCGGAAGCCCTGGGGGCCTGGGCCCTGGGCTTCGTCCTGGCCCCGGGCTCCCAGAGGCGGATCCCCCCCGAAAGGGCCCGGGAGATCTCCGAGGCCCTCGGGCCCTTCGTGGTCCGCGTGGGGGTCTTCCGGGACCAGGAGCCGGAGGAGGTCCTCCGCCTCATGGAAAGGGCCCGCCTCCAGGTGGCCCAGCTCCACGGGGGGGAGCCTCCGGAGTGGGCCGAGGCCGTGGGGCGCTTTTACCCCGTGATCAAGGCCTTCCCCTTGGAAGGCCCCGCGAGGCCCGAGTGGGCGGACTACCCGGCCCAAGCCCTCCTCCTGGACGGCAAGCGCCCGGGAAGCGGGGAGGCCTACCCCCGGGCGTGGGCAGGGCCCCTTCTGGCGAGCGGGCGGAGGGTCATCCTGGCGGGGGGCCTCACCCCGGAAAACGTGGGGGAGGCCCTGGCCCTAAGGCCCTACGCCGTAGACCTGGCGAGCGGGGTGGAGGAGGCCCCCGGGGTGAAGAGCGAGGCCAGGATGCGGGCCCTCTTCGCCCGGATTATGATGGGAGGGTGATCGGCAGGAAGCACCCCTTCTTTCCCCACCTTGCCGCCATGCTGGAGGCCGCCCGGCTGGCCCGGGGCATCCACCTCTACTACTTGGAAAAGGGCTTCACCGAGGGGACCAAGTCCGGCCCCACCGACCTCGTCACCCAGGCGGACCGGGAGTCGGAAGCAGCCCTGAAGGACTTCCTCCTCCAGCGCTTCCCCGAGGCAGGCTTCCTAGGAGAGGAGGGGGGAAGCGAAGGGGGAAAGGCCCTTCGCTTCATCGTGGACCCCCTGGACGGCACGGTGAACTACGCCCACGGCTTCCCCTTCTTCGGGGTGTCCCTGGCCTTGGAGGCCGAGGGGGTCGTCCAGGCGGGGGTGGTCATGGACACGGCCCGGGGAGAGACCTTCTACGCCCTAAGGGGCGAGGGAGCCTACCTGGACGGAAGGCCCATCCGGGTTACCGGGAGGCGGGAGCTTCTGGGAAGCCTGCTCGCCACGGGCTTTCCCTACGACGTGGCCAGGGATCCGGAGAACCTCACCTACTTCGCCCGGGCCCTGAGGCGGGGGCTTTTGGTGCGCCGCCCCGGGGCGGCCGCCCTGGACCTGGCCTACGTGGCCGCGGGCCGCCTGGAGGGCTTCTGGGAGGTGAAGCTGAACCCCTGGGACGTGGCGGCGGGGTGGCTTCTGGTGGAGGAGGCGGGGGGCAGGGTCACGGACCTGGCGGGCGGGCCCTACCGCCTGGGGAGCCGCTACATCGTGGCCACCAACGGCCTGATCCACGGGGCGCTCCTGGAGGCCCTCCTTACCGACGTAGAATAGGAGCATGGACCTCGAGGCCAAAAAGAAGGTCCTCCGCAGCTTCACCTACGGGCTCTACATCCTGACCGCCAAAGAGGGCGAGGAGTACGCCGCCGGCACGGTCAACTGGGTGACCCAGGCCTCCTTCAAGCCCCCCCTCGTGGCCCTGGGGGTCAAGGGGGACAGCCACCTCCACGCCCTCATTGAGCGCACGGGGAGGCTCGCCCTCATGACCCTGGCCCACGACCAGAAGACCATCGCCCAGGACTTCTTCAAGCCCACGGTGCGGGAGGGGGACCGGCTCAACGGCCACCCCTTCGTCCCCTCCCCCACCTTCGGCCTGCCCCTCCTCACGGAGCTTCCCTACTGGCTGGAGGCCGAGGTGCGCCATCTCCACAAGGGCGGGGACCACAGCCTGGTGGTGGCCGAGGTGGTGGAGGCCGGGGTGCGCTATGAGGCCAGGCCCCTCGTCATGTGGGACACGGGATGGTTCTACGGAGGGTAAAGGGGGACCACCTCCACCTCCCGCCCCTCGGGGAGGAGGAAGGCCCGGAAGCCGTCGGTGCCGAAGATGACGTAGGGGACCCGCCAGCGGGCCTCCTTGCGGTCCGTGGGGCTTGGAAGGGCGGGGCCTGCGGGGTGGGAGTGGTAGATGGCGAGGAGGGAAAGCCCCTCCCGCTCCATCTCCTTGAGCGCCCTGAGGAGGGCCAGGGGCTCGGCCAGGTAGCCGGTGCGGGGGTTCGGGTGGACGTTGGGCAGGGGAATGACCCGCTCCACCTCCCGCCTCCCCGCCCAAAGCCCCACCCCCTCCCGGGGGGCCTCCCTTTCCAGGTGGGCCTGGGTTTCCCGAAGGAGCCTTATGGGCACGTAGAGGACCTGGGCCAACCACCCCCTCCTTGGCCCTATACTAGGGGCACCAAGAAGGAGGCGCCATGATCCGAACCGTCGCGCTGGTGGGCCACGCGGGAAGCGGCAAGACCACCCTGACCGAAGCCCTCCTCTACCGGACCGGGGCCAAGGAGCGCATGGGCCGGGTAGAGGAGGGCACCACCACCACGGACTACACCCCCGAGGCCAGGCTCCACCGGACCACGGTGCGCACCGGGGTCGCCCCCCTCCGCCATCGGGGGCACCGGATCTTCCTCCTGGACGCCCCGGGCTACGGGGACTTCGTGGGGGAGATCCGGGGGGCCCTCGAGGCCGCGGACGCCGCTCTGGTGGCCGTCTCGGCGGAAAGCGGGGTGCAAGTGGGCACGGAGAGGGCCTGGACCGTGGCGGAAAGGCTGGGCCTGCCCCGGATGGTGGTGGTCACCAAGCTGGACCGGGGCGGGGACTACTACGCCCTCCTGGAGGACCTGCGGAGCACCCTGGGCCCCATCCTCCCCATAGGCCTCCCCCTCTATGAAGAGGGGCGCTGGGTGGGCCTGATGGATGTCTTCCACGGGAAGGCCTACCGCTACGAGGGGGGTGAGGAACGGGAGGTGGCGGTCCCCGAGGCCGAGCGGCAAAGGGCAGAGCGCTTCCGCCAGGAGGTCCTGGAAGCCATCGTGGAGACCGACGAGGGCCTCCTGGAGAAGTACCTGGAGGGGGAGGAGGTGACGGGGGAGGCCTTGGAGAAGGCCTTCCACGAGGCGGTGCGGAGGGGCCTCCTCTTCCCCGTGGCCCTGGCCTCGGGGGAGACGGGGATCGGGGTCCTGCCCCTTCTGGACCTCCTCCTGGAGGCCTTCCCTTCCCCAGAGGAGCGCTTCGGGGAAGGCCCCCCCTTGGCCAAGGTCTTCAAGGTCCAGGTGGACCCCTTCATGGGGCAGGTGGCCTACGTGCGCCTCTACCGGGGGAGGCTCAAGCCCGGGGACACCCTCCAAAGCGAGGCCGGGCCGGTCCGCCTCCCCCACCTCTACGTGCCCATGGGGAAGGACCTCCTGGAGGTGGAGGAAGCGGAGGCGGGCTACATCCTGGGCCTTCCCAAGGCGGAGAGCCTCCACCGCGGCATGGTGCTCTGGCAAGGGCCTAGGCCCGAAAGCGAGGAGGTCCCCTTCGCCCGCCTCCCCGAGCCCAACGTGCCCGTAGCCCTCCACCCCAAGGGGCGCACGGACGAGGCCAGGCTGGGGGAGGCCCTGAGGCGGCTACTGGAGGAGGACCCGAGCCTGAAGCTGGAAAGGCAGGAGGAGACCGGGGAGATGCTCCTTTGGGGGCACGGGGAGCTGCACCTCACCACGGCCAGGGAGCGCCTAGGGGACTACGGGGTGGAGGTGGAGTTCACCGTGCCCAAGGTGCCCTACCGGGAGACCATCAAAAGGGTAGCCGAGGGCCAGGGCAAGTACAAGAAGCAGACCGGGGGCCACGGCCAGTACGGGGACGTGTGGCTTAGGCTCGAGCCCGCCCCCGAGTACGGCTTTGAGTGGCGGATCACCGGCGGGGTAATCCCCAGCAAGTACCAGGAGGCCATAGAGGCGGGAATCAAGGAGGCGGCCAAGAAGGGGGTGTTGGCGGGCTTCCCCGTCATGGGGTTCAAGGCCATCGTCTACAACGGCTCCTACCACGAGGTGGACTCCTCGGACCTCGCCTTCCAGATCGCCGCGAGCCTCGCCTTCAAGAAGGTCATGGCCGAGGCGGGCCCCGTCCTTCTGGAGCCCATCTACGAGATCAAGGTCTTTGCCCCCCAGGAGCGGGTGGGGGACATCCTCGCCGACCTTCAGGCCAGGCGGGGGCGGATCCTGGGCATGGAGCAGGAGGGGGCCCTCTCCATCGTACGGGCCGAGGTGCCCCTGGCCGAGGTCCTGGAGTACTACAAAAGCCTTCCCAGCCTCACAGGCGGGGCCGGGGCCTACACCTTGGAGTTCCGCCACTACGCCGAGGTGCCCCCCCATCTGGCCCAGAAGATCGTCCAGGAGAGGCGGCAGGAGGGGTAGTGGAGGGGATTTGGCGCCTGCGCGAGGCCCTGGCACAGGCCCTCTTCGGCCAGGAAGGGGCCATAGAAGCCCTCCTGGCCACGGTCCTGGCCCGGGGACACGCCCTTCTGGAGGGGGTTCCCGGCCTCGGGAAAACCCTTCTTGCCGAAAGCTTCGCCCGGGCCAGCGGCCTGAGCTACAGGCGCGTCCAGTTCACCCCGGACCTCCTGCCCCAGGACCTTACGGGGAGCGAGGTCTACAGGGAGGGGACCTTCCAGTTCGTGAAGGGGCCCATCTTCGCCCAGGTGGTCCTGGCGGACGAGATCAACCGGGCTCCGCCCAAGGTGCAGTCGGCCCTCCTCGAGGCCATGCAGGAAAGGGCCGTGACCGCAGGGGGCATGCGCTACCCCCTGCCTGAACCCTTCCTCGTGGTGGCCACGCAGAACCCCCTGGAGCTCGAGGGCACCTACCCCCTGCCGGAAGCCCAGCTGGACCGCTTTGCCGCCAAGATCCCCTTCCGCCCCCCGAGGAGGGAGGTGTGGCTCCGGATCCTCACCGAGGAGCCCAGGGTCCCAGAGCCCCAAGAGGTGGACCTCTTGAAGGCCCAGGAGGAGGCGAAGGCGGTGCGGGTGGCGAAGGAGGCCCTGGAGGCCATCACCCACGTGGCCTTCCTCACCGCCGAGGACCGAAGGCTCCGCATGGGCCTCTCCCCTAGGGGGGCCAAGGCCTGGCTCGCCCTCGCGCGGGCCCTGGCCTACCTCCGGGGGAAGCCCCTGGTGGACTGGAAGGAGCTCAAGGACGCTGCCCTCCTCGCCCTCCCCCACCGCCTCTTCCTCACGGAAGAGGCCCTCTACCAGGGAGAAAGCGCGGAGGGGATCCTCCAGGAGGCCCTGCGCAAGGGGGGGATCCCCTGAGGCCCGCCCCGGCCCCCGCGCCTAGCTTTCTCATGAGAAAGTACGTACCATGGGGGTATGGAACCTCCCCTGATCCTTATCGTGGAGGACGAGAAGGACATCGCCCGCTTCATAGAGCTGGAGCTGCAGGCGGAAGGCTACCGCACCGAGGTGGCCCACGACGGCATCACCGGGCTTTCCCGGTTCCGGGAGGTCAACCCCAACCTGGTGATCCTGGACCTGATGCTCCCCGTCATGGACGGGATTGAGGTGGCCAAGCGCATCCGCAAGACCTCCAACGTGCCCATCCTGATCCTCACCGCCAAGGACCGCATTGAGGACAAGGTGGTGGGCTTGGACGCGGGGGCGGACGACTACCTGGTCAAGCCCTTCTCCATAGAGGAGCTCCTGGCCAGGGTGCGGGCCCACCTGCGCCGGGTAACCCCGGCCATCACCGGGGAGATCCGGGTGGCGGACCTCATCATCAACCTCGAGGGCCGCGAGGTCTTCCGGGGGGGGCGCCGGATAGAGCTCTCCAACAAGGAGTTTGAGCTCCTGGAGCTCCTGGCCAAGAACCCGGGCAAGGTCTTCAGCCGCTACGAGATTGAGGAGAAGGTCTGGCCTGGCTACCAGGGCGGAAGCAACGTGGTGGACGTCTACATCGGCTACCTGCGCAAGAAGCTGGAGGCGGGTGGGGAGCGCCGCCTCATCCACACGGTGCGGGGCGTGGGGTACGTGCTGCGGGAGGACTAGCTACCCCGCTCTGGCCAAAGCCAGAGCGGGGGCCCCCAAAAGGCCCCTTCGCCTACCCTAGCCAAGGGCCCAAGCCCGTATAACCCCCCGGCATGACCCTCAGGACCCGGATCACCCTCCTCACGGCGGGCCTCCTCTTCGTCACCCTCCTCCTTCTGGGCTTCGCCCTGGAGGGGCTTCTAAGGAGCTTCCTCTACCGGAACCTCCGGGGTGAGCTCCTAGAGGCCAGCAACCAGGTGGTCCGCCTCCTCAACCTGGGGGGGCAGGCCCTTCTGGAGGCGGGGCTTCCCCCGAGCCTCTACGCCGAGGTCCAGCTCCTCCCCGAGGAGAACCCCTCCCTCCTCGCCCGGGAAGGGGGCATCAGCCTGCAGCGAAGCCCGGCCCTGGGGAGCCAGCGCCTGGTCCTGAAGGAGCCCGACTACCGGACCCTTCTCCAGGCGGGGGAGGTCTGGACGGAGGTGGGGCTTCCCCGGGAGGGGCGGCCCCTTTCCCTTTTGGTCTACGGGCGGAAGGTGGAGGTGAGCCTGGGGGGCACGGTCTGGAAGGGGATTCTCCTGGTGGGCAAGCCCACGGAGGACCTCGAGGCCACCCTGGCCCAGTTCGCCCGCATCTACGCGGGGACGGCCCTCCTCGTCCTTTTCCTCGCCCTCCTCCTGGCCCGGCGCCTGGTGGCCCGGGCCCTGGAGCCTTTGGAGTGGGTGGCGCGGAAGGCCGAGGCCATGAGCGCCCGCCCCGAGCCCCTCCCCGAGCCCGAGACCGAGGACGAGGTGGCCGCCTTGGTCAAGGCGCTGAACGGGATGCTCTCCCGCCTGCAGGAGGCCTTTGAAGCCCAAACCCGCTTCCTCCAGGACGCCTCCCACGAGCTCAGGACCCCCCTCACCGCCATCCTGGGCCACGTGGGCTACCTCCTCCGCCGCACCCCCCTCACCGAGGCCCAGAGGGAAAGCCTCGAGGTGGTGAAGCGGGAGGCGGAGCGGATGGGCAAGCTGGTCTCGGACCTCCTGGACCTCTCCCAAAGCGGCACCTGGCGCATAGAGCCGGTGCCCCTAAGGGTCTTGGACCTCCTGGAAGAGGTGAAAGAGGAGTTCGCCAAAAGCTTTGAGGGGGAGATCCGGGTGGAAGCCCCCGAGGGGCTTTACGTGCGCGGGGACCCCGACCGGCTCCATCAGGTGCTCGCCAACCTGGTCTCCAACGCCCTCAAGGCCGGGGCCAGGCGGGTGTGGCTTCGCGCCTTTGACCTGGGGGACAAAGCGGTGGTGCGGGTGGAGGACGACGGGGAAGGGATCCCCGAGGAGCACCTCCCCCACCTCTTTGAGCGCTTCTACCGGGTGGACAAGGCCCGGGACCGGGAAAGGGGCGGGTCAGGCCTCGGCCTGGCCATCGCCAAGGCCATCCTCGAGGCCCACGGCGGGGAGATCTGGGCCGAAAGCGAGGTGGGCAAGGGCTCCGCCTTCAGCTTCTCTCTTCCCGCAAGCGGGCCACCGCCTCCTCCACGCTGATCTCCCCCCGCCTCAGGGCCTCGAGGACCTGTAGGCGCTCCTCCCCCCCGTCCTCCTCCTCGTACCCCAGGGCCTTGAGGAGGGCGTCCAGCCGGGCCCGCACCGTGGGGTAGGAGACCCCTAAGATCCGCTCCACCTCCTTGAGGTTCCCCCGGGCCTTAACGAAGAGCCTCAGGAAGTCCAGGTGCTCCTTGGGGAG
This sequence comes from Thermus islandicus DSM 21543, assembly GCF_000421625.1. Classification (NCBI taxonomy): domain Bacteria; kingdom Thermotogati; phylum Deinococcota; class Deinococci; order Thermales; family Thermaceae; genus Thermus; species Thermus islandicus. The sequence continues at coordinate 26,934 of NZ_ATXJ01000011.1, forward strand.
GAGGGCGAACTCGTTCAAGGCGAAGCGCCCATGCACCTCGGTGCCGCAGGCGGGGCAGAAGAGGGCCTTCACCGCCAAGGACCCCTCGCAGGCCGGGCAACGCGTGGGAAGGAGCCGGATCACCATACTCCCACCTTTACTCCCATCCCCTCCCCCTCTAGCTCCAAAAGAACCAGAGGGGGAAGCCTCCTAAAGGCAAAGACCGCTCCCAGGGGCATCCCCGAGGCGGCCTTCCCCCGAAGGAGGGCCTGGGTCTTGCGGAGGAAGAGAGCAAGGAGAAGACCCCACTCCAACGCAAAGAGGGGTAGCCCCAGGAAGAAGGGCAAGGGGAAAGGCCCCCGCACCCTCAGGTAGAGGAACCTGAGACGCAAAGGGGGACGCCCGGGCCTCACGCCACCTCCACCAGGATCTCCACCGGCTTCCCCTCCTCCTCCGCCGCGATCTCCACGAGCTTCCCCTCGGACATCCCCTCCCGCACCGCCATGAGGAGCTCCTTGAGGTTCACCCCCTTTCCCGCCAGGGTGGCCTTGGCCTCCTGGGGAAGGAAGGCCTCCACAAGCTCTGCCAGGGCCAGGGGCAGGTTCACGTGGATGCGCACGGGCTTACCCTCCTCGTCGTAGGCGTGCACGCGCACCCTCAGAATCTGGGTAGGTCCCTTGGCCTTAGGCCGCTCCTCCAGGGCCTCGAGGAGGGAAAGGGCCTCCTCCACCCCGATCTCCCCCGCCCTCACCATCTCCAAAACCCTCCGCTTCTCTTCCATCACGCCTCCTTCGCGTCAAGCTCCAGATTCCCACGCCGCACCTCGGGGGCCAGGGCCTCGGCCAGGCGGAGGAGGGTCTCGGCGAGCCGCCTGCGCCAAGGCCGGCGCAGGGGCAGAAGAAGCCTCTCCCGCTCCGCCTCCCTCAGGCGCTCCCGCCAGGGCTCCAGGAGGAGCTCCCGGTCCCAGGTTCCAAACTCCACGGCTCCCTCCTGAGAAAAAGGTAACTCATCTTTTACAGATTGTCAAGGGCCGCTTTACATATTCAAAAAGGGAGCCTCGAGGGGTGCCGGGGGCCCAGGAAGGGAGCCCCTAGGAAGGCGAAGAGGAGAAGGGCATAGGCCAGGGCGAGGAGCCCGGCCCGAAGGAGGCCCCTAAGCCTTTCCTGCAGGAGGAAGTAGAGGGTGAGGAGGAGCCAGCCCAAGAAGGTGGAAAGCTCCTTGGGGTCCAGGGCCAGGGGGCTCCCGAAGTAGCCGAAGGCCCAGGCCATACCGCTCCCCAGGCCCAGGGTCGCGGCCAGGTAGCCCACCTGCAGGTAGCCCCGCTCCAGGCGCTTGAGGCTCCAGAGGGGAGCGCTCCCCACCGCCTTTTCCGGAGCCTGGCGGAGGCGGGCGTCCTGGAAGGCACACATCACCCCCGCCCCCACCCCCACGCTCAAGGCCAGGTAGGCCACCAGGAAGGCCCCCCCGTGGAGAAGCGCCAGGGCGGGGGGCAGGTCCGCCCGGGGGTGGGGCAGGGCCTTGAGGGCGAAGAGGCCGAGGAGGAGGGCAAGGAGGAGGAGGTAGCGCCTCAGGGGAGCCAGCCCGGGCCTCTGCAGGAGGCTTTCCCCCCTCAGGGCCAGAAACGCCCCCAGGACCAGGGCGGGCTGGGCGGGTCCGGCGAAGGGGCCCTTGGCCAGGGCGTCCACCGCGGCCCCCGCCAGGTAGAGGAGGGCCCCCCAGGGAAGCCCCCGGGGCGAGAAGAGGCCCAGGGCCACGGCCACCACGCCTCCCAGGGCCAAAAGCGCGCTCCAGGTCATAGCCCGGGGGGACGGAAAGCGAGGAGGGGGCAGTCCTGGGGGCAGGGGGGTCCCTCGAGGAAGTCCCGGGCCCGGGCCTTCAGGTCCAGGATCCAGGGGTGGGCCCTCCGGCCCGCCTCCTTGTGCCAAAGACCGGGATCCGCCTGGGGCAGCTCCCGGGCCACCTCCCGGAGAAGGCTCATCCTGAGGGCCCGGATGGCCTCCCGCACCCGGTGGCCCGCATACCACTCCAGGTAGTCGGCCAGGGCCTTTTCTATGAGGGCCTCCACCTTGGGGATCTCCCCCTCCCGGGCCCTCAGGTTCTTCTCCACCACCCGCTCCAGGTCGTCCAGGTTGTAGAGGTAGGCGTAGGGGAGGCGGGCCACCCGGGGGTCAATGTTCCGGGGGAGGGCGAGGTCCATGAGGAAGAGGGGCTTGACCCGGCGGGGCAGGTCCTCGGGGCCCACCAGGTAGTGGGGGGCGGCGGCCGAGGCCACCACCACGTCGGCCTGCCTGAGCACCCAGGGCAGGGCGGAAAGGCCGTAGGCCTCCCCCCCGAAGCGGGCCGCCAAGGCCCTGGCCCTCTCCTCGGTGCGGTTCACCACCAGGACCCGCCCCACCCCCTCGCCCCGAAGATGCTGGAGGAAGAGCTCCGCCATCTCCCCCGCCCCCAGCACCGCCACCACCAGGCCCGAAAGGTCGCCAAACACCGCCAGGGCCAGGTCCAAGGCGGCGTAGGCCACGCTCACCGCCCCCGCGCCGATGCCCGTTTCGCTCCGGGCCCTTTTGCCCAGGGCCACGGCCGACTGGAAGGCCTTTTCTAGAAGGCTCTCCGTGGCCCCGTGCTTGCGGGCCAGGAAGAGGGCCTCCCGCACCTGGCCCAGGATCTGGGCCTCCCCCACCACCAAGGAGTCCAGGCCCGCGGCCACCCGGAAGAGGTGGCGCAGGGCCTCTGGGCCCTCTTTCACGTAGAGGTGCCGGGGCGCCACCCCCCTCTCCAGGAGGAGGGCCTGGGCCCGATGGGGGCTTCCCACCCCGTAAACCTCCGTGCGGTTGCAGGTGGAGAGGACCACCGCCTTGCCCAGGGCCGCCAGGGCGGCGGGGACGCCCGCTGCGGGGTCCAGGGCGGCCCTTTCCCGCACCCCCACCGGGGCGGTTTTGTGGGAAAGGCCCACCAGGTAGAGGGGCAGGGCCATACGCCTCCCGGAGTATACCCCATGGGGATAGGGACAGATGCCCTACGCCCCCAAGGCCCGGAGGATGGCCCCAAAGAGGCCCTCGAGGCCCGGGCGTTCCGCCTCGTAAGGGGAAAAACCGAGCCTCTCCGCCTCCTCGGCCGTGCTCGGTCCGATGCAGGCCGCCTTCGGGCGCCTCCTGGTCCAGCGGGCGAAGGCCCGAACCCCGCTCGGGCTGAAGAAGGCCGCCACCTCCGCCCGCTCCAGGAGGGCCACCTCCTCGGGGGAGAGGGCCCTTTCCCGGGTGGCGTAGACGGGAAGGCGCTCCACCCAAGCCCCCCGGGCCCGAAGGCCCTCCTCCAGGTCCCGCCCCGCCAGGTCCCCGGCCACGAAGAGGACCCTCCTCGCCTCGGGGAAGCCCCGGGCCAGGTCCTGGGCCGTGGCCCTCTCCGGCACGAAGGCGGGGGGAAGCCCCCCCTCCGCCAAGATCCTCCCCGTCCCCTCCCCCACCGCCGCCACCTGGAGGGAGGGGCGCCCCGCCTCCTCCCAGGCCCAAAGGAGCCTCCTCGCCCCCTCCTTGGAGGTGACGGCCACGAAGTCCCACCCCTCCTTGAGCCTCCCCGGAAGGAGGGCAAGGGTGGGGAGGTCCACCTGCTCCAGGAGGGCCACCTCCGCCGCCTCCAGGCCCAGGGCGGCGAGCCTCGCAAGAAGCGCCCTATCCTTCCCCCGCGTGAGGAGCACCACGGCCCTGGAGCACCTTCTGCAAGAGCCTCATGGCGGCGAGGGCCCGGGGAAAGCCCAGGAAGAGGGCTGCCTGGAGGATAGCCTCCCGCACCTCCCGCTCCGTGGCCCCCACCCGCAAGGCCCCCTCGAGGTGGGTGGCGAGCTCCTTAGGGCTTCCCAGGGCGACGAGGGCGGTGATGGCGAGAAGCTCCCGGGTCTTCAGGTCCAGGCCCGGCCGCGCCAGCACCTCCTCGTAGGCGAAGTCCCGGATGTAGCGGAAGAGGTCCTCGTCCACCTGCTTCAGCGCCTCCTCAATGGCCTCCCGCTTCTCCCCCCAGAGGGCCTCCCGGACGCTCATGGGAGGTAGTCTAGCACCGCAGGAAGCCGGGAAAGGGCCTTGGGGTTTTCCCCCAGGGGGTCAAAGAGGAGGGCCCGGACCCCGGCGGCTTCCGCCCCCAGGAGGTCCGCCTCGGAGTCGCCCACGTGGACCGCCTCCTCCGGGGCCACGCCGAGGGCGGAGAGGGCCTCCTTAAAGAGCCTGGGATCGGGCTTGGCGTGGCCCGAGAGGGCGCTTACCGCGAGGTGGTCAAAGTAGCGCTTTAGGCCCACCACCTCCAGGATCTCGGGGAGGGTGGCGTCCCAGTTGGAGACCACGGCCAGGCGGTACCCCTGCGCCTTTAGGGCCCTTAGGGTCTCCTCCGCCCCCGGGGTGAGGGGCCAGAGGGCGGGGTCCTTCCAGCGGGCCACGAGCTCGGCGCTCACGGCCTCCGCGTGCTCCCCGAGGCCCATCCCCTCCAGAAGCCGCCGGTGAAAGGCCCGCCAGAGGGCGAGGGCGGTTTCCAGGTCCCGGGCCTCCAAGTGGTGGTCCTCGTAGAAGCGGAAGGCCTCGAGGGCCGCCTTGCGCACATCCCCCCGTGGCCGCAGGCCCCGCTCCTCCAAAAGGGGCAGGAGCCAGAAGCGGGGGCTCGCCAGGATCAGGGTGTTCCCCACGTCAAAGGTCAGGGCCCGGACCATGGCCTAAGTCTATACCCTTTCTAACCCAGGCCTAACCCCGGCATGCTACACTTTTCGTAGTGCACAAGGGGTGGAACGATGCGATGGTTGGCAGCGGCGCTGACCCTTTGCCTTCCGGCCCTAGCCCAGACCTTTGAGGTGGCCTCGGGGGAGGCTCGCTACCGGGTGCGGGAGGAGCTTCTGCAGGTGGGCCTCGCCGAGGCCGTGGGCACCACCAAGGCGGTGCGGGGGGAGGTCCGGCTCCAAGGCGGGCGGGCAAGCGGGGAGTTCGTGGTGGACCTGAGGGAGCTTAAGAGCGACCAGGCCCGGCGGGACAGCTACCTGCGCCAACGAACCCTGGAGACGGACCGCTACCCCTTCGCCACCTTCCGCCCCAAGGAGGTGAGGGGCCTCCCGAACCCCCTGCCCCAAAGCGGCCGGGTGCCCCTTCAGGTGGTCGGGGACCTCACCCTAAAAGAAGTGACGCAGGAGGTAGTCTGGGAGGGGGAAGCGGAGTTCCGGGGCGAGGAGGTGCGGGTCTTCCTCAGGACGGAGTTTCCCTTTGAGAAGTTCCGCCTCACCCAGCCCCGGGTCTCCGTGGTCCTGAGCGTGGAAAACCGCATCCGGCTGGAGGTGGAACTCCTCCTTAGGCGCAAATGAGGCGGCGCGCGCTTTTGGGAATGCTCCTTCTCCCCCTGGCCCGGGGGCAAGGGGCCTGCGCCCCCACCCCGGCCCTGACCCAAGGCCCCTACTACCTCCGGGAGGTCCCCGAGCGGGAGGACCTGAGGGAAGGGCTTCCCGGGGTGCCCCTAAGGCTCCTCCTCCGGGTGCAGGACCGGGCCTGCAGGCCCGTGGCGGGCGCCCGGGTAGACCTCTGGCACGCGGACGCCCTGGGCCGCTACTCGGGCGTGAACGCCCCCGGGGTCTTCTGCCGCGGCTTCCGGCGCACGGACGGGGAGGGCCGGGCGGCCTTCCTCACCCTCTTTCCCGGCTGGTACCCAGGCCGCACCCCCCACCTGCACCTTCGGGTGGAGGCGGGAGCTCAGGTCTTCGCCACCCAGCTCTTCTTCCCCGAGGAGGTCCAACGCCAGGTCTACGCCCTCCCGCCCTACCGGGAAAGGGGGATGCCCCGGGTGAAGAACCGCCAGGACGGCCTCTTCCGGGCGGACCTCCTTCTTCCCCTGGAAAGGGAGGGGGAGGGCTTTCGGGGAACCTTCGTCCTCACCTTACCCTCTTAGGCTACCCTTAGGGCATGATCGCCCGCTACCAGACGCCGGAGATGGCCCGCCTCTGGTCGGAGGAAAGCCGCTACCGGATGTGGGCCCGGGTGGAGGCCTACGCCCTCGAGGCCTGGGAGGCGCGGGGGGAGGTACCGAAGGGGCTTGCGGCGAGGCTTTTAGCGAAGCTTGAGGGAAAGCCCCTGGACGAGGCCTTCGCCCGGAGGGTGGCCGAGCTGGAGGCCGAGACCCGGCACGACCTCGTGGCCTTCACCCGAGCCCTCACCGAGTGGACGGAGGACGAGGAGGTGGGCCGCTACCTCCACCTGGGCCTCACCAGCTCGGACGTGGTGGACACGGCCCAAAACGCCCTCTTGGTCAGGGCCCTGGACCTCATCCTGGAGGAGCTCAAGGGGGTAGAGGAGGCCCTTAAGGCCCTCGCCCTCCGCTTCAAGTACACCCCCGCCATCGCCCGCACCCACGGGGTCCACGCCGAGCCCACCAGCTTCGGCCTCCGCTTCCTCTCCTTCCTGGCAGCCTTCCAGAGGGACGAAGGGCGGCTTAGGCGGGCCAAGGGGACCATCGGGGTGGCCATGCTCTCGGGCTCGGTGGGCAACTACGCCCACGTCCCCCCCGAGGTGGAGGCCCATGTGGCCTTTAGGCTTGGCCTCGAGCCCGAACCCATCTCCACCCAGGTGGTCCCCCGGGACCGGCACGCGGAGGTCCTCTCCGCCCTCGCCATCCTGGGGGGGAACGTGGAGCGGGTGGCGGTGGAGCTACGCCACCTCCAGCGGACGGAGGTCCTCGAGGCCCAGGAGCCCTTCCACGAAGGCCAGACGGGAAGCTCCTCCATGCCCCACAAGAAAAACCCCGTGGGCCTGGAGAACCTGACCGGGGTGGCGAGGCTCCTAAGGGGCTACCTGGGGCCCGCCCTGGAGGACATCGCCCTCTGGCACGAGCGGGACATCGCCCACTCCTCGGTGGAGAGGGTGATCCTCCCCGACGCCACCACCCTGGCCCACTACGCCTTAAGGCGGCTCAAGGGGATCCTCGAGGGCCTCGTGGTTTACGAGAGGAACCTCAAGCGGAACCTGGACCTCACCCGGGGCCTCGTCTACTCCCAGCGGGTCCTGAACGCCCTCATAGAAAGGGGCCTTCCCCGGCAAGCGGCCTACGCCCTGGTCCAGCGGAACGCCCTTAGGAGCTGGGAGGAGGAGAGAAGCTTCCTGGAGCTTCTGGAAGAAGACCCCAAAAACCCCCTGAAGGGGAAGGAGCTAAGGGCCCTCTTTGACCCAAAGCCCTTCCTCCGGCACGTGGAGGCCATTTACGCCCGGTTCGGGCTCTAGCATGAGGACATGCCCCGGTTCACCCACGATCCCCGCCTCTTCAGCGGTAAGGCCACCCTCCGGGGGATGCGCCTCACGGTGGCGGGCTTTGAGCCCGTGAAGGTCCTGGTGGACATGGCGGCCGCTACAATGAGGGCAAAGGGCCCCGCGCCCCTGAGGAGAGGCATGGAGAAGCTTTACGAAGGCAAGGCCAAGGTGCTCTACCAGGAAGGCCCGGACACCCTAAGGGTCTACTTCAAGGACGAGGCCACCGCCTTTAACGCGCAAAAGCGGGGGGTGATCCCCGGTAAGGGCGTGGTGAACAACAAGGTCTCCTCGGCCCTCTTCCGCTACCTCGAGGCCCATGGGGTGAGAACCCACTTCCTGGAGGAGGTCTCCGAGCGGGAGATGCGGGTGAAGCGGGTAGAGATCCTCCCCCTGGAGGTGATCCTCCGCTTTAGGGCGGCGGGAAGCTTCGCCAAGCGCTACGGGGTGGCGGAGGGCACGCCCCTAAAGAAGCCCCTCCTGGAGTTCTCCCTGAAAAGCGACGCCCTCGGCGACCCCCTCCTCTGTGAGAACGCCGTCCTCGCTCTAGGGCTTGCGGAGGAGGCGGAGCTTGAGGCGGTGAAGGCCACGACCCTTAGGGTGGGGGAGCTCCTCAAGGCCTTCTTCGCCGAAAGGGGCCTGGAACTCGTGGACTTCAAGCTGGAGTTCGGCCGGCGGGGCGGGGAGGTCCTCCTCGCCGACGAGATCAGCCCCGACACCATGCGGCTTTGGGACGAGAAGGGAGAGCCTTGGGACAAGGACCGCTTCCGCAAGGACCTGGGCGGAGTGGAGGAGGCCTACCAAGAGGTGCTGCGGCGCGTCCTGGGCGAGCCCCAAGCCCGGTCCTGAGGGCCAAGCCATGCCGAGATACCAAGCCACCCTGCTCATAGAGCTGAAGGCGGGCATCCTAGACCCCCAGGGCCGGGCGGTGGAGGGGGTCTTAAGGGACCTCGGCCACCCGGTGGAGGGCGTCCGGGTAGGCAAGGTGCTGGAGGTGGTCTTCCGGGCGGAAGGCCCCCTGGAGGCCGAGGCCAAGGCCAAGGAGCTAGCCCAGCTCCTCGCCAACCCGGTGATGGAAACCTGGGCCCTGGAGGCCCTGAAGGAGCTGCCATGAGGTGGGCCATCGTCCGCTTCCCCGGTTCCAACTGCGACGAGGACGCCCGCTTCGCCCTAAAGAAGGCGGGGATCCAAGCGGAATACGTCTGGCACACGGAAAGGGACCTCAAGGGCTTTGACGGGGTCTTCCTCCCCGGGGGGTTCAGCTACGGGGACTACCTGAGAGCGGGGGCCCTCGCCGCCAAGAGCCCGGTGATGGAGGCGGTGCGGCGCTTCGCCGAGGAGGGGCGGTACGTGGTGGGGGTCTGCAACGGCTTCCAGGTGCTCACCGAGGCGGGGCTTCTGCCGGGGGCGCTTCTCGCCAACCTCAACCTCCACTTCACCTGCAAGGAGGTGGGGGTGCGGGTGGAGCGGAACGACCTGCCCTTCACCCGCCTCTACGGGAAGGGGCAGGTCCTCAGGCTCCCCATCGCCCACGCCGAGGGGCGCTACCACGCCGACCCCGAGACCCTGGCCCGCCTCGAGGGGGAGGGGCTCGTGGTCTTCCGCTACGCCCCCCTCAAGGGGGAGGCCGACTACAACCCGAACGGGAGCCTGCACGACATCGCGGGCATCGTGAACGAGAGGGGCAACGTCCTCGGGATGATGCCCCACCCCGAGCGGGCGGTGGACGGGCTTCTGGGGGGGGAAGATGGGCTGCCCTTCTTCCTGGGGCTCGTGCGGGAGGTGGTCGGATGAAGCCTAAGGCCATTACCTTTGACTTCTGGGGGACCCTCTTCACCGAGGGGGAAGCGTTTTTGGAAAGGGTCATGCCCGCCCGGTACGAGATCCTCTTGGACGCCCTCTCCGAGGCGGGCCACCCCGCGGAGGAGGCCGAGGTGCGGGAGGCCTACCGCCAGGCCACCCTGGCCTTTGAGGAGGCCTGGCGGGCGGGGGAGCACATGTCCGTTTACGATCGGGTGGCCCGGATCTTCGCCCTCCTCGGCGCCCCCCACGACCCCGGCCTCATCGCCCTCACCGCCAGGAAGCTGGAGGAGAGCTCCCTCCTCGCCGACCTCAAACCGCTCCCGGGGGTGGAGGCGCTGAAGGCCCTCGCCAAGCGGTATCCCCTGGCCCTGGTCTCGGACACCGGCCTCACCCCGGGCCGCCTCCTCCGGGAGCACCTGAAGCGGCAGGGCCTGGACGTCTTCCAGGCCTTTAGCTTCTCCGACGAGACGGGCTTCGTGAAGCCCAGGCCCGAGGCCTTCCGGGTGGCCCTGGAGGCCCTGGGCGTAGCCCCCGAGGAGGCGCTCCACGTGGGGGACCTGCCCCAGACGGACATCAAGGGGGCCTTTGGGGCGGGCTACCCCTGGGCTTTCCAGTACGTGGGCCTTAGGGAGGTGAACGGGGAGGTGCGGCCCACGGCCAAGGTGAAGGACCACCGGGAGCTCCTCGCCCTCCTAGAGTGATGGAGGCCCTAGCCCAGGAGATCGGCATCCCCCTGGAGGAGTACCGGGAGATCACCCGGCGGCTTGGGCGGGAGCCGAACCGGGTGGAGCTCCTCCTCTTCAAGGTGATGTGGAGCGAGCACTGCGCCTACAAAAACTCCCGCCCCCTCCTCAAGGAGCTCCCCAAGGAGGGCGAGGCCGTCCTCCAGGGCCCCGGGGAAAACGCGGGCGTGGTCCGGATCGGCGAAGGGTGGGCCGTGGCCTTCAAGATAGAGAGCCACAACCACCCCTCGGCGGTGGAGCCCTTCCAGGGAGCGGCCACGGGCGTGGGGGGGATCCTCCGGGACATCCTGAGCATGGGGGCCCGCCCCATCGCCCTCCTGGACTCCCTCCGCTTCGGCCCCCCGGAGGAGGCGAAAAGCCGCTACCTCCTCAAGGGGGTGGTCTCGGGGATCAGCTTCTACGGCAACGCCATCGGGGTGCCCACGGTGGGCGGGGACCTCTACTTCCACGAGGGCTACCGGGAAAACCCCCTGGTGAACGCCATGTGCCTGGGCCTCCTGAGGGAGGAGGCCCTGAGGCGGAGCCGGGCCTCCCTGGGCCGCCCCATCTACTACGCCGGGGCCAAGACGGGCCGGGACGGGATCGGTGGGGCGGCCTTCGCGAGCCGCGAGCTCAAGGAGGAGAAGGCCGAGGACCGCCCCGCGGTGCAGGTGGGGGACCCTTTCCTGGGCAAGCTCCTCATGGAGGCCACCCTCGAGGCCATAGAGCGGGACCTGGTGGAAGGCGTCCAGGACATGGGGGCGGCAGGGCTCACCTCCAGCCTCTCGGAGCTTGCCCACAAATCGGGCCTCGGGGTGGAGCTCCAGCTGGACCTGGTCCCCACCCGGGAGGAGGGGATGCGCCCTGAGGAGCTCCTCCTCTCGGAGAGCCAGGAGCGCATGGTCCTGGTGCCCAAGGAGGGGAGGGAGGGGGCTTTGGAGGAGGTCTTCCGGAGGTGGGGCCTGGACTGCGTCCCCGTGGCCCGCACCCTCCCCGAACGGGTCTTCCGGGTCCTCTTCCGGGGGGAGGTGGTGGCCGAGGTCCCCATTGAGGCCCTGGCCGAAGCCCCCACCTACGTGCGCCTGGCCCGGGAGGACCCCAAGATTCGGGCGCAAAGGGAGGCCCCCCTCCCGCCCCTTTCCGCTGACCCTAGGGAGGCCCTCAAGAGGCTCCTCGCCTCCCCCAACCTCGCAAGCCGCGAGGCCGTCTACGAGCGGTACGACCACCAGGTGGGGACCCGCACCGTCCTCCTTCCTGGGCGAGGGGACGCCGCCCTTCTGTGGGTGAAGGGCACCCGCCTGGGCGTGGCCGCCAAGGTGGACCATAACCCCCGGTACAGCCGCCTCCACCCCCGCCTCGGGGCCATGCACGCCCTGGCCGAGGCGGCAAGGAACGTGAGCGTGGTAGGGGCGAGGCCCCTCGCCTATACCGACGGCCTCAACCTGGGAAGCCCCGAAACCCCTGAGGGCTACTACGAGCTCAAGGAAACCGTGGAGGGCCTCAAGGAGGCGAGCGAGGCCTTGGGGATCCCCGTGGTCTCGGGGAACGTTTCCCTGTACAACGAAAGCGGGGGGCGGCGCATCCCCCCCACGGCCATGGTGGGGGTGGTGGGGGTCTTAGAGGTGGACAAGCGGGCGGAGATGGGCTTTAGGCGCCCGGGGGAGGCCATCCTCCTCATCGGGGAGGAAAGGGGAAGCCTCGGGGCGAGCGAGGCCCTCTACGTTCTCGCGGGCCTCGAGGTGGGCCACCCCCCCGCCCTGGACCTCAAGCGGGAAAAGGCGGTGCAGGAGGCCATCCGGGAGCTCATCCAAAGGGGCCTCACCCGGACCGCCCACGACCTAGCGGAGGGGGGGCTCTTGGTGGCCCTTGCCGAGATGACCTTCCCCTACGGCGTGGGGGCCACGGTGGAGGTGCGCTCCCAGGGCCTCGAGGCCCTCTTCGGGGAGGCCCCGAGCCGCGTCCTCTTCACCGTGGCCAAGGAGGACCTACGCGAGGCCACCTTCCTCCTGGAGGAGGCGGGCCTCCCCTACCGGGTTCTGGGGGAGACGGGCGGGCAAAGCCTCACGGTCCTGACCCCGGAGGGGGTGCTAGAGTGGGGCGTGGAAGAACTCCTCGCGGCCTGGAAGGCCCCCTTGCGGGAGGTGCTGGATGGATAAGCCCAAGGAGGAGTGCGGGGTCCTGGGGCTCTGGAGCGAGACCCCCCTGGACGTGGCGGGCCTTTTGCACCTGGGGCTCCTCGCCCTCCAGCACCGGGGCCAGGAGGCCGCAGGGATCGCGGTCACGGACGGCAAGGAGTTCCTGGTGGAGAAGGACCTGGGGCTCGTGAACCAGGTCTTCGGCGAGGAGCGCCTGGGCAAGCTCCGCCTCGAGGGGGCCCGGCTTGGGATCGCCCACACCCGCTACTCCACCACGGGTTCCAACCTCCGCTTCAACGCCCAGCCCCTCACGGCAAGGACCGCCCACGGGGTGCTGGCCATCGCCCACAACGGCAACTTCACCAACGCCAAGCCCCTCCGCGACCGCCTCCTCCGGGAGGGGGCCACCTTCCAGAGCACCTCGGACACCGAGGTCATGCTCCTCCTCCTCGCCCGGCTGGCCCACCTCCCCCTGCCCCAGGCGGCGGCGGAGGCCATGCGGCTCCTGGAGGGGGGGTACTCCATCCTCCTCATGGACCGGAAGACCCTCCTCGCCCTCCGCGACCCCCACGGGGTGCGCCCCTTGGTCCTTGGGAAGGCCCCCTGGGGCTTCGTCTTCGCCTCCGAGCCCCCGGCCTTGGCCCTGCTCGGGGCCGAGTACCTGAGGGACGTGCACCCCGGGGAGGTGGTGTGGGTGGAGGAGGGCAGGCTCCAAAGCCTCCGGGTCCTTCCCCCAGACCCCACCCCCTGCGCCTTTGAGTGGATCTACTTCGCCCGCCCCGACAGCCTCCTAGACGGCGTAGAGGCCTACCAGGCCCGGGTCAAGATGGGGGAGGAGCTCTTCCGGGAGGCCCCCGCCGAGGCGGACATCGTGGTCCCCGTGCCCGACTCCGGCATCGGGGCCGCGGTGGGCTACGCCCGGGCAAGCGGCCTCCCCCTGGAGTACGGCCTCTACAAGAACCCCTACGCCGGGCGCACCTTCATCCAGCCCACCCAGGAGCTCCGCGACCTGAAGACCAGGCTCAAGCTCTCCCCTACCTCAGCGGTGCGGGGCCAACGGGTGGTCCTCATCGACGACTCCATCGTCCGGGGCACCACCAGCAAGCGGATCGTCCAGATGCTCAAGGAGGCCGGGGCCAAGGCGGTGCATTTCCGCGTCAGTAGCCCCCCCATCCGCTTCCCCTGCTACTACGGCATAGACACCGCGGCGCGCAAGGAGCTCATCGCCGCCGAGAAGGGCGTGGAGGAGATCCGGGCCTACATCGGGGCCGACTCCTTGGCCTTCCTCTCCGAGGAAGGGGTCAGGCGGGCCATCGGCCGGTCCGTTTGCCTCGCCTGCTTCAACGGGCGCTACCCTGCCGGCGTGCCCGTGGAGGGGGAAAAGCTCGCCCTAGAGCTGGGCTAGAGTGCAGAGGCCTCCGCCTCGAGGCGGCCCAGGGCCTCGAGGTGGTCCTCCAGGGCCCGCAGGCGCTGGGCCAGGGCCTCGCACCGGTCCCGGTAGAGGGCCCGGAAGCGCTCCGCCCCCCGGGCAAGGCCCGCTTCCAGGGCCTCCTCCAGGGCCCGCCGCACCGCGAGGAAAGCCTCCTCCAGCCGCTGGGAAAGGAGCCTCTTGGCCCTTTCCTTCCGCCTTGGCAGGATGGAGAGGGCCAGGAAGGCCACGAAGAAACCCGCCAGAAGCCCCGTCAGGTCGGCCAAAAGCCCCTTGAGGACCAGGGCCAGGGCCGCCCCCAGCCCAAGCCCCCCCGCCCCCCCGGCCAGGGTGCGCACCACGGCTTCCTGGGCCAGGCCGGAAAGCCTCGCGGCCTCCTCCTCGGGGTTGAACCGCCCGAGCGCCTCCTCGAGGGAGGCGAAGAGGGGCTCCTCCCCCCGGGGGAGCGGGCGGGCCTCCTTCAGGTAGGCCAGGGCGTCCAGAAGGAGCTCCTCCTCCCTGCGGGCCAGCCACCGCAGGGCCTCCCCCACCGCCCGCTCCAGCCTCGCCCCCGCGTCCTGGACCACCTCCCTCTGGAAGGCCTCCCGAAAGGCCCGGGCGTTCAGCAGGTCCGGCAGGCGGGCCAGGCGCACCGTCTCCTCCAGGAAGCGGTGGCCCCGCCCCTCCACCTCCCGGAACACCTGGGCCACCAGGGCCACCTGTCCGGCGAAGTCGCGCCGCACCCGGGCGGTGTGCCGCCGGAGGAGGTCCTCCAGGGCCTCGCAGGTGGCGAGGGCCTTCACCTGCTCCTCCCGTTCGGCCCCTAAGGCCCCCTTGCCCTCCTGGAGAAGGCGGGAGAGCACCCCCAGGGCCCCCCGGAGCTTGAGGGGAAGGGCCCTCTCCGCCAGGGTCTTGGCGATGTGGGCCCTCAGGGCCTCGAGGCCCGGGTCCCCGCCCCCCTTGGCCCGGCGGGCGGAGACGAGGAACAGGGGCACCTCCTCCCCCAAAACCTCCCGGGCCCCCTGGGCCACGTAACGGGCCACCGCCTCCTGGTCCTCGGGGGCGAGGAGGTCCACCTTGTTCACCACCAGGAGCACCTTCTTCCCCCAGGCCCGGATGAGGCGCAGGACCTCCGCCTCCGAACGGGTGAGGGGGCGGTCGGCGCTGGTGACGAAGAGCACCAGGTCGGCCCGGGGCAAAAACCCCTCCGTGAGCACCTGGTGGCTTTGCAAAAGGGCGTTGGTGCCGGGGGTGTCCACCAGGTTGAGCTCCCGAAGAAGGGGGTGCGGCCGCCATAGGCGCAGGAAGCCCTCCCCCCTCTCCTCCCCCCCTTCCCCGTAGGCCAGGAGCTGGATGCGCTCCGTGGTAGGGGTAGGCCCCTCGGGGAGGAGGTCCTCCCCCAAAAGGGCGTTCACCAGGGTGGATTTGCCCGAGTTGAACTCCCCCACCACCACGAGGAGGAAGGGGCCCTCCAGGTCCAAAAGGGCCTGGCGCAGGGGGCCCGTATCCACCGGGGTACGGGCCAGAAGCTCAAGCCCCTGGGCCAGCACGGCCCGCACCGCCTCCTTCCTCCGCTTGGCCTCAGCCTCGAGCATGCCGCCTCAACAGGAGGCTTGCGGCTAGGCCAATAAGGAAGCCCACCAGCAAAAAGGCGAAAGCGAAGGCGCCCGTGGAGACCAGGTGCCAGCCGAAAAACCAGTAGCTGCACACCGCATACCGCTCCACCTGGACACGGACCAGCTCGGGCAGGTCGCGGATGCTGGTGAAGTTGACGAGGAGAAGGACGAGGAGGAGGACTCCCAGGACGAAGAGGAGGCCCCACTTGAGGAAGGTCCAGGGATTGGCCCTCATGGCCTTAGCTTACCAGTTTCCTGGGCTTCGGGCCTATAATCAGCCTATGGTCACGGCCGCTTTGCGGGATGAGGCCCTCTTTGAGCTCATCGCCCTGGAGGAGAAAAGGCAGCGGGAAGGCCTGGAGCTCATCGCCAGCGAGAACTTCGTCTCCAAGCAGGTGCGGGAGGCGGTGGGCAGCGTCCTCACCAACAAGTACGCCGAGGGCTACCCGGGGGCCCGGTACTACGGGGGGTGCGAGGTGGTGGACCAGGTGGAGGGGCTGGCTATAGAGCGGGCCAAGGCCCTCTTCGGGTCCGCCTGGGCCAACGTCCAGCCCCACTCCGGCTCCCAGGCCAACATGGCCGTCTACATGGCCCTGATGGAGCCGGGGGACACCCTCATGGGCATGGACCTGGCCGCGGGCGGCCACCTCACCCACGGCTCCCGGGTGAACTTCTCCGGGAGGCTCTACCGGGTGGTCTCCTATGGGGTCCGCCCCGACACGGAGCTGATAGACCTGGACGAGGTGCGCCGCCTGGCCCTAGAGCACCGCCCCAAGGTGATCGTGGCCGGGGCCAGCGCCTACCCCCGGTTCTGGGACTTTAAGGCCTTCCGGGAGATCGCCGACGAGGTGGGGGCTTATTTGGTGGTGGACATGGCCCACTTCGCCGGGCTCGTGGCGGCGGGCCTCCACCCGAACCCCGTCCCTTTCGCCCACGTGGTCACCAGCACCACCCACAAGACCCTACGGGGCCCCCGGGGCGGCCTCATCGTCGCCAACGACGCCGAGCTCGGCAAGAGGATAGACAAGCTCATCTTCCCGGGGATCCAAGGAGGGCCCCTGGAGCACGTCATCGCCGGCAAGGCGGTGGCCTTCTTTGAGGCCTTGCAGCCCGAGTTCAAGGAGTATAGCCGCCTGGTGGTGGAAAACGCCAAGCGCCTGGCGGCGGAGCTTGCGGAAAGGGGCTACCGCATCGTCACCGGGGGCACCGACAACCACCTCTTCCTCGTGGACCTCCGTCCCAAGGGCCTCACGGGCAAGGAGGCGGAGGAAAGGCTGGACCAGGTGGGGATCACGGTGAACAAGAACGCCATCCCCTTTGACCCCAAGCCCCCCCGGGTTACCTCGGGCATCCGCATCGGCACCCCGGCCCTCACCACCCGGGGCTTCACCCCCGAGGAGATGCCCCTCGTGGCCGAGCTCATGGACCGGGCCTTGACCCAGGGCCCCTCGGAAGCCCTACGGGAGGAGGTGCGCCGGCTGGCCTTGGAGCACCCCATGCCCTAGCCCGAAGGCCAAACGGCCAAGGTATACCCCGCCTCGGCGTGGACCCGGGGAGGGCTGCCGAGGGTCCGGGCGAAGAGGGCAGCCAGGGCCTCAGGGGCGAGCCTGCGTTCCAGGGGCGGACCTACCGCCTCCTCCCGGTAGGGCCACTCCAAGACAGCCACCCGCCGCGCCACCCGGGCGGCCTCCTTAAGCGCCTTTTCCGCGTCCAGGTGGTGGAGGGAAAGCCCGAAGAAGGCGAGGTCAAAGCTCCCGTCGGGGAAGGGCAGGGCCTCGGCGCGCCCCTCCACGAACCGGGCCCCTTGGACCCGGGATCGGGCCACCTCCAGGCGGTCCGCCCGAGGGTCCAGGCCCACGGTGAAGAGGCCCATCTGGGCGAAGGCCTCGGCGAAGACCCCCGTCCCGGTGCCGATGTCCAGGGCACTTTTGGCCTTTAGGCCTTCCAGGGCCTTCCGGGCGATCTCCAAGGGGGGAAAGCGCCGGAGGCGGTCCTCCTTGCGAAAGGGATCCCCCGCCTCGCAGGCGTTGGTGAGGAGGGCCCACATGACCAAGGCCCCCTCCTCTGCCCCCCGGGCAAAGGCCTCCTTAAGGGCCCGAAAGACCTCTTCCTCTCCCCCCCAAAGCTCGGAGTGGGTGGGCAAAACCCGGTAGTCCACCCCGCTTCCCTCCAGGGCCAGGAGGGCCTTCTCCACCGCCCGGTAGTCCCCCTGGAGCAGGGGGTAGAGGGCGAAAAGGGCCTTTACCGCCATCTTCCCAAGTATAGCGCCGGGCGGTTACCCGCACGCCTCCCCGCGAGGTCGGCCTCGGGAAAGGGCAAAGAGGCCTCCGGGGCCAGATAGACCGCCCCGCCCTCCGCCTCCGGGGGGCCGAGCAGGGCGGCGAGGTCCTCGCGGGCGAGAAAGCGGGCATGGGTCCAGGGGCGCACCCCCTTCTCCCCGAGCCTCCGGTAGAGGGCGGCCCAGGGGGAGAGGGCGTCCAGGATCCCTACCAGGAGGGCCCCGCCTGGGCGGAGGACCCGCCTCGCCTCTTGGAGGACCCGCTCCACGTCCTCCACGAACTCCAGGGTGGTGAAGAGGAGGACGGCGTCAAAGGCCCCGTCCCCGAAGGGGAGCGCCTCCCCCTTCCCCGCCACCCAGCGGGCCTCGGGCGTCCGCGCCTCCCCCACCCGGCGCATGGCCGCCGAGGGCTCCACCCCCACCCTCTCCCGGTAGGGGAGGCGCCTAAGCCAGTAGCCCGTCCCCGCCCCCACCTCGAGGAGGCGTTGCCCCTCGGGAAGAAGCCCCCGTAAGGCCCTTTCCTCCTCGGAGATGACGAAGGCCCCCAAGGGGGTCCGGTACCAGTCCTCGTAGGCCTCGGCAAGGCCGGCGAAGGGGTCCACGCCCTCAGTCTAGCCGCACCACCGCGCCCTCGTCGGGGCGGAGGAGAAGCCTCTCCCCCACCCGCTCCTCCCGGTCCAGGTGGGTGGAGAGCACGAGCTGGCCCCCCCGGGGCAGTTCCAAGACCCTCTCCTTGTCCGTGAGGTTCAACGCCGCAACCCACCCCTCTCCCCGGAGGTAGGCGTACACCCCGTCCCGCGCCCGGTAGGTGCGGTAGGCCCCGTAGAGGAGGCCGGGGTCTTTCCTCAAGGCGATGAGGCGCCGCACCAGGTGGAGGGTGGAGCGGGGGTCCTTCTCCTGGAGGGCCACGTTTCTTCGGGGGTAGTCGGGGTTGACGGGAAGCCAGGGCTCCACCGTGGAAAACCCCGCGAAGGGGGAGGCGTCCCACTGCATGGGGGTGCGGCAAGGGTCGCGCCCCGGGGGCAGGCCGTGCTCGGCGAGGCGGCCCTTCTGCCTTAGGGCCGCTGGGTCCTGCACCTTCTCCGGGGGGATCTCGCCATTGGGCATCCCGATCTCGTCCCCGTAGTACCAGGTGGGGGTACCCCTCAAGGTGAAGAGGAGCATGGCCGCCACCCGGGCCTGGGCCTCCCCGAGGCGGGAGGCGAGGCGGGGCTGGTCGTGGTTGCCCAGGACCCAGTTGGGCCAGTCCCAGGGGGTGAGGAGGCTCTCGTACTCCTCCACGATGCGGGCCAGGTTCTCCGGGCGCCAGTCGGGGAGGCCCCGGAAGAGGAGGTGGAAGTTGAAGGGGAGGTGGCAGCCCGCCTGGTAGTAGCGCACGAGCTGGGGAAAGGGGAGGTAGATCTCCCCCACCATGACCCGCTCCCGCCCCGGCTCGGAGAACTCGTCCAGAACCTGGCGCATCTCCCGCACGTAGGCGTAGGTCTCGGGCTGGTCCTCCATGTGGATGTGGAGGTGCCGCCCCCGGTCCCACATCCCCGGGCGCCAGTCGGGGTTGCCGGGCTCGTCCCTGAGGAGGAGGTCCTCGGCGAGGAGCCAGAGGGTGTCCACCCGGAAGCCGTCCACCCCGAGGCGGAGCCAGAAGCGCATCACCTCGTGGATGGCCTGGCGCACCTCGGGGTTCCGCCAGTTGAGGTCGGGCTGCTCAGGGAGGAACTGGTGGAGGTAGTACTGGCCCGTGGCCTCGTCCAGGGTCCAGGCGGGGCCGCCGAAGAAGCTCTGCCAGTTGTTGGGGGGGCCGCCTCCGGGCCCGGGGTCCGCCCAGACGTACCAGAGCCGCTTGGGGTTATCCCGGGAGGCGCGGGACTCCAAGAACCAGGGGTGCTCGCTGGAGGTGTGGTTGGGGACGAGGTCTATGAGGACCCGAAGCCCCAGGGCGTGGGCCTCGGCGAGGAGGGCCTTGAAGTCCTCGAGGGTGCCGAAGATGGGGTCCACGTCGCAGTAGTCGGCCACATCGTAGCCGAAGTCCCGCATGGGGCTCTTGTAGAAGGGGGAAAGCCAGAGGGCGTCCACCCCCAGGGCCTTGAGGTAAGGAAGCCTCCGCCGCACGCCCTCCAGGTCCCCCACCCCGTCCCCGTTGGTGTCCTGAAAGCTTCGGGGGTATACCTGGTAGATGACCGCTTCCTTCCACCACATGCCCGGAGTCTACACCCGGGGCTGGAAACTCTTCCAGCCCCTCCGCCTAACGGGCACGCTGGGGCTCCGCGCGCGGGCGGAACTGGGCCTCCTCGGGGAGGAGGCGCCGCTTCTTGGCCCGGCGGTAGACCGCTTCCCACATGCGGCAGAAGGAGCAGGTCTCCCCGGTGGTGGGGTAGCCGCAGCGGGCGCACTCCTTCAGGGCCACCTCCCCCTCGGCCTTGAGGCGGGGCTGGATCTTCTCCAGAAAGCCTTCCAGGAAGCGGAGCTTGGCCCCGGGCATCTCCTTCTCCACCAGGTTCAGGGCCTCCTTGTAGAGGAGGCTTTTGGCCCCCTTGGCGTTGGGGCACTCCTCGTGGAGGTAGCGGATCCCCCTGAGGAGGGTGTAGGAGAGGACCTCCCGCTCGCTAAAGCGGTAGAAGGGCTTGACCCGGGCGGCGAGGCCGGGCCTTTCGGGCAGGACGGGCCCCTGGCGGGCGAGGGCGTCCTCTTGGGGATTGAGGAGGTTGCCGAAGAGGACGGCCGCCTCGTCGTCTAGGTTGTGGCCCGTGGCCACCGCGCGGAAGCCCTCCTCCACCGCCACCTGGTTGAGGAGGTAGCGCTTGGAGAGGCCGCAGGCGGAGCAGGCCACCCTCCCGGAAAGCCCGGCGAGCTCCGGCACCCCGAAGCCGTAGGCCTCCTTCAGGTCCACCACCCAGAGCTCCAGGCCCCTCTCCTCGGCGAAGGCCCGGGTGACCTCGAGGCTCCTTTGGGAGTACTCCCCGATGCCCAGGTGGATGTGTAGGCCCACGGCCTCGTAGCCCAGGCGGTGGAGCACGTCCCAAAGGGCCAAAGAGTCCTTCCCCCCCGAGACCGCCACCAATACCTTCTCGCCGGGCTTGAGCATCCGGTGGCGGCGGATGCCCCTCTCCGTCTCCTTGACGAACCAGTCCAGGTAGTGCTCCCGGCAGAGGGCGAACCCCCGGCTCCGCAGCTCCACCTGGGCCTTGGCTTGGCAGACCTTGCAGACCATCTAGCCTCCGGAGATGGCCGAGAGGACCTCTACGACCTCCCCTTCCCCCACCCGCTCGTCCGGGGTGAGGAGCTCCTCCCCCCGCACCGCCACCACGGTCTCGGGGTTCAGGCCGAGCTCCTCCAAGACCTCCCGGAGGGGCCTGTCCCCCCTCACCTCCACCTCTTTCCGTTCGGGCAGGCGCAGGATGACCCTCACCCCGCTAGTGTAGCAGGTGGGGAGCGGCGAGCTCCATGAGCCTCTCCAGGGTGCGCCGGTTGTAGGCGGCGATCTCCCGCCGCCGGGGAACCTCGGGGTAGGCCCCTTCGGGATCGTGCAGGGTGGGGGTGAGGGGCTGGCCGAGCCGGGCCTCCCAGTGCTCCCGCCACCCCTCGGGCAGGCGCCCGGGGAGGGGAAGCCCGTGGAAGAGGTGGTAGAGGAGGGCCCAGACGCGGACCGCCGCGTCCAGGCTGTACCCGCCCCCTAAGGTAAAGAGGACCCTGCCCCCGGCGTAGGCCTCGGCGTACTCCAGAACCAGGCGGAAGAGGCGCTCGTAGGCCCGGGTGGTGAGGAGGAGGTCGGCCAAGGGGTCCAGGAAATGGGCGTCCGCCCCCGCCTGGACCACGAGGACGTCGGGCCGGAAGGCCCTTAGGGCCCAAGGCACCAGGGCCTCAAAGACCTCCAGGTAGCCCTCGTCCTCGGTGAAGGGCTCGAGGGGCAGGTTGAGCTTCCTCCCCAGGCCCTCCCCCCGGCCCAGCTCGTAGACCTGGCCCGTGCCCGGGAAGAGGTAGCGGCCCGACTCGTGGAGGCTTAGGGTGAGGACCTCCTTCTCCTCGTAGTGGATCCACTGCACCCCGTCCCCGTGGTGGACGTCCAGGTCCAGGTAGGCCACCCGCAGCCCCGAGCGCACCAGGTGGCGGATGGCCACGGAAAGGTCGTTGTAGACGCAAAACCCGGAAGCCCGGTCGTACTGGGCGTGGTGGAGGCCGCCGCCGAGCTGCAGCACCCGCCTCTTTCCGGCCAAAATCCTCCTCGCCCCCTCCAGGGTCCCCCCCACCAGGATCCGGGCCGCCCGGTCCATGCCGGGAAAGACCGGGGTGTCCCCCGTGCCCAGGTCGTACTCCGGGAGGTCCGGGTAGCGCTCCCCCCGGCTCGCCGCCTCCACCCGCTTCACGAGCCTTTCCGAGTGGACCGTGAGCACCTCCTCCCTCGTGGCCTCGGGAGGGGCTAGGGGCTCCCGCCACACCCCGAGGGCCTCTAGGAGGGAGATGAGCATCTCCAGCCGCACGGGGCTAAAGGGGTGGCCGGGGCCGAAGTCGTAGAGGCGGTAGGCGTCCCGGTAGATCACCATGGCTTCCTGGGGGGCCAGAGGACCTCAAACCCCTCCCGCCTCAGGTCCTCCGCCAGGAGGTGGGTCTCCAGGGTGTTCACCCGCACCACCGCCCGCACCACGTCCTCCTCCTCGGGGTAGGAAAGGAGGGAGTGGATGTTCACCCCCCGCCCCGCCAGAAACCCCGTGAGGCGGGCGAGCTCCCCAGGGCGGTCGGGCAGGCGCACCTCGAGGCGGCCCGAGGGCTCCGTGACCCCGGTGAGCTTAAGGAGAGCGTCCAGGAGGTCAATCCCGGTGATGATCCCCACCAGGCGCTCCTCCTCCAGCACCGGGAGGCAGCCGATCTTCCGCTCCCGCATGAGCCGGGCCGCCTCCTCCACGGGGTCAAAGGGGTGGGCGGTGAGGGGGGGACGGGCCATGACCTCGGCCACCGGGGTGGTCCCCGGCCGGGGTCCCCCGGGGTGGAGGTGGCTCATGGCCAGGCGGAGGTCCCGGTCCGTGACCACCCCCACGACCCTCCCCCCCTCCACCACGGGGAGGTGGCGGATGCCCCGCTCCAGGAGGAGGCGGTAGGCGGCCTCGAGGGGGGTCTCCGGCCCCACGGTGAGGACGGGATGGCGCATCACGTCCTTGACCAGCATGGGGCCAGTATACGGCGAAAGGATCCGGTCCGATCCCGGCTGGCCTCAGAGGATGTCGTCCCGGATGCAGGCCTTGTAGTGGCCCGGAGAGACCTCCTTGAGCTCGGGCACGGTGTGGGCGCACTCGGGCAGGGCGTAGCGGCACCGGGTGCGGAAGACGCACCCCGAGGGCGGGTTGATGGGCGAGGGGATGTCCCCCTGGAGCACGATCCGCTCCCGCTTCACCGTGGGGTCCGGGATGGGCACCGCCGAAAGCAGCGCCTCCGTGTAGGGGTGCTTGGGGTTCCGGTAAAGCTCCCGGGAAGAGGCGATCTCCATGACCTTCCCCAGGTACATCACCGCCACCCGCTCGGAGATATGCTCCACCACCGCCAGGTCGTGGGCGATGAAGAGCATGGTGAGCCCGAGCTCCTCCTTCAGGTCTTGGAGAAGGTTCACCACCTGGGCCTGGATGGAAACGTCCAGGGCCGAAACCGGCTCGTCCGCCACGATGAACTCCGGGGCCACGGCCAGGGCCCGGGCGATCCCGATGCGCTGCCTCTGCCCCCCGGAAAACTCGTGGGGATAGCGCCGCATGTGATCCGGGGAAAGCCCCACCAGCTTGAGGAGCTCCGCCACCCTCTCCGTGCGCTCCTTGGGCGTCTTCCCGATCCCGTGGATGATCAGGGGCTCGGCGATGATGTCCCCCACCGTCATCCGCGGGTTCAGGGAGCTGAAGGGGTCCTGGAAGATGATCTGCATCCGCCGGCGGTAGGGCCTGAGCCGCTCCCGGGAAAGCTCCGTGATGTCCTCCCCGTCAAAGAGGATCCGCCCCCCCGTGGGCTCAATGAGCCTGAGGAGCGTCCGCCCCACCGTGGTCTTCCCGCTCCCCGACTCCCCCACCAGGCCCAACACCTCCCCCCGCCTTATGGCGAAGGAAACCCCGTCCACCGCCTTCACGCTCCCCACCACCCGGGAAAGCACCCCGCCCCGGATGGGAAAGTGCTTCTTCAGGTCCCGCACCTCCAGGAGAACCCGCTCCCCCTTCACGCCCTAACCTCCCGGATCTCCCGCCAACGCACGCACCGCACCTGCCGCCCCTCCCCCGCCTCCTCCAAAGGCGGCACCTCCCGGTCGCAAAGCCCCTCCACGTAGTGCTTGCACCTGGGGTGAAAGGCACAGCCCGGAGGCAGGTACAACGGGTTGGGCACGTTCCCGGGAATGGCCTCGAGGCGCTCCCGGTGCTCCGCCGCCAGGTCCAGCCGGGGCACCGAGTGCAAAAGCCCCCGGGTGTAGGGGTGGAGGGGATCCTTGAAAAGCGGCACCACGTCCGCCTGCTCCACCACCCGCCCCGCGTACATCACCACCACCCGGTCGGCCATCTCCGCCACCACCCCAAGGTTGTGGGTGATGAAGAGAATGGCCATCCCCAGCTCCTCCTGCAGCCTCTTCATCAGCTCCAGGATCTGCGCCTGAATCGTCACGTCCAAGGCCGTGGTGGGCTCGTCGGCGATGAGAAGCGAAGGGTTGCAGGAAAGCGCCATGGCGATCATCACCCGCTGCCGCATCCCCCCCGACATCTGGTGCGGGTAGTTGCTAAGCCGCTTCTTGGGCTCGGGAATCCCCACCAGCTCCAGCATGTGGGCCGCGAGCTCCATGGCCTCCTTGCGGCTTTTCCCCTGGTGGAGCATGATGGCCTCGGCGATCTGGTCCCCCACCGTGTACACCGGGTTCAGGGAGGTCATGGGCTCCTGGAAAATCATGGCGATGTCGTTCCCCCGCACCCGGCGCATCTCCGCCTCGGAGAGCCGCGTGAGGTCCTTCACCTGCCCGTCCTTCCCCCGAAAGAGAACCTGCCCCCCCACGATGCGCCCAGGGGGGGTGGGGATCAGCCGCATGATGGCCAGGGAGGTCACGCTCTTCCCGCTCCCCGACTCCCCCACCACCGCTAGGGTCTCCCCCTTCTCCACGTGGAAGGAAACCCCGTCCACCGCCTTCACCACCCCGTCGTCGGTGAAGAAGTGGACCTTGAGGTCCCTCACCTCCAAAAGCCGCTTCTCGTCCATGGGCACTCCTTCGGGCACCACCCCAAAAACACCTCACCCGTTATACGCCATACCCGGTCAAAAGAGAAGGGCCTAAGCCTTTCGCCTGGGGTCCAGGGCGTCGCGCAGGCCATCCCCGAGGAAGTTCCACGAGAGCACCGCAAGAAAGATGAAAAACCCCGGCCAAAGGACCCAGGGCCGGTCGGTGAAGGAGGCGAACCCCCCCTGCTGGGCCGCCTGCAGGAGGAGCCCCCAGCTGGTGTAGGGCTCGGTAACCCCGAGGCCCAGGAAGGAAAGGCCGCTCTCCCCCAGGATGAAGCCGGGGATGGTGAGGGAGAGGCTCACGATCACGTAACTGGCGGTGGCGGGAAGCACGTGCCGGGCGATGATGCGCCCGTCCGAGGCCCCGAGGGCCCTGGCCGCCTGCACGTAGTCCATCTCCCGCACGGAAAGCACAATCCCCCGCACCACCCGGGCGAGCCCTCCCCAGCCGATGAAGCCCAGAAGCCCCACCACCAGGTAGAAGGTGAGGAGGGGGTCCATGTTGGCGGGGAAGACCGCCCGCAAGGAGATGAGGAGGAAGAGGGAGGGGATGGCGGCGATGATCTCCACCGTGCGCATGATGAGGTCGTCGGGGTCCAGGCGGATGGG
The DNA here is from genome assembly GCF_000421625.1 of Thermus islandicus DSM 21543. Classification (NCBI taxonomy): domain Bacteria; kingdom Thermotogati; phylum Deinococcota; class Deinococci; order Thermales; family Thermaceae; genus Thermus; species Thermus islandicus. Next base: position 51,958 of record NZ_ATXJ01000011.1, read on the forward strand.
CTCCCGGAAGAGCCTATAGAGGATGGCCCCCGCCGCCAGGGCCCCCAGGAGGACCACCAGGGCGTCTATCCCCAAGGAGAAGGGGTCCTTGCCCGGGCTTAAGCGGGCGAAGGAGAAGGCGAGGAAGAGGGCCAGGGCGGCCACCCCGAGCCAGAGGAGGAGGCTCAAGGGGCCTAGGACCAGGCCCAGGCCCCGCCACCGGGAAGGGGGCAGGGAGAGGCGAAAGGGGCGGCCCGAGAAGTAGCCCGCGATCCCGCCCAGAAGAAGCCCCAGGGCGAAGGAGACCAGGGCGGAAAGGATGCCGATGGTGAGGGACACCTGGCCCCCGTAGACCACCCGGCTGAAGAGGTCCCGGCCAAAGTTATCCGTGCCCATGAGGAAGATGCGCCCGGGCGGGTCCACGCCGAAGAGGCGGAGGTCCGAACGGAAGACCTTGAAGAGGGTGTAGGGGTGTTCGGGGGTCCGCACGAAAAAGCGGACGTAGAACTTCCCCTGGCTGGGGTCCTCCTCGTACTTGGGCTGGAGGGAGACGGGGTCTATGGTGCGCTTGGTGGCGTAGACGAAGGGGCGGGTAAGCCTTCCCGTCTCCGGGTCCACGAAGTGGATGGGGGTGGGCGGGTGGTTGCCCTTGGGCGGGTAGAGCTCGTAGAAGTTGGGGTCGTAGGGGCTAAAGAAGCCGGCGAAAGCGGCCATCAGGTAGAGCACCATTAGGATGCGCCCGCCCCAGACCGCCAGGCGGTGCTTGCGGAACTGGCGCAGGACCAGGCGGGTCCGGGTGGGGGAAGCCGAAGCGGGCACCACGTTCCACCCCCTACTCGTAGCGGATCCTGGGGTCCACCCAGGCAAGGAGCAGGTCGGAGATCAGGTTGCCGATCATGAGCAGGACCAGGCTCACGGTAAGGAAGCCGGCGATCACATAAAGGTCCTGGTTGGCGATGGCGTCCAGGAAGAAGGGCGTGATCCCCGGCCAGGCCATGACCACCTCCACAAAGCCCGCCCCGGAGATGAGCCCGGGAAGAAGCCCGCCCAGGGTGGCCACGAAGGGGATCACGGCGTTGCGGAAGGCGTGCTTGTAGAGGACCACCCGCTCGGCCAGGCCCTTAGCCCGGGCGGTTCGGATATAGTCCTGTCCCAAGACCTCCAGCATCTGCCCCCGCATGAGGCGGGAAAGCCCGGCGATGTCGTTGGCCGTGGCTACCAAAACCGGCACCACCGCGTGCCAGGCGATGTCCAGAAGCTGCCTAAAGGGGGGCAGCTGCTCAAAGCCGCTGCTGGTCATGCCGGAAACCGGGAAGAGGAGGGTGCCCGTTCGGAACTTGATCTGGAGGAGGACGTAGATGGCGATGAGGGCGAGGAAAAAGCTCGGCACCGAAAGCCCGATGTAGGCCAGGAAGGAGAGGAGGCGGTCGCCCAAGGAGTACTGGCGCACCGCCCCGTAGACGCCGATGGGGATGGCCACCAGGTAGAGGAGGATCGTGGAGGGGATGACGATCACCATGGAGTTCACCACGCGGGGCCAGATGACCTCGAGCACCGGCGCCTGAAAGGCGAAGGAGTAGCCCAGGTTGAGGTGGAGGAGGTTGTTCATCCAGAGGAGGTACTGCTCGTAGATGGGCCGGTCCAGGCCGAACTGGGCGCGGAGGCGGGCGATGGTCTCCGGCGTGATCTTGGGGTCCAGCTCCAGCTGGGTCAGGTAGTCCCCGGGGGCCAGCTGGATGATGAGGAAGGCGAGGAAGGTGGCTCCGAAGAAGGTGGGGACGAGGTAGAGGATGCGGCGGAGGATGTAGGCGGTCATGGCGCTCCTCAAAGGGCCCCCGGGGCCCTAAGCCCCGGGAGCCCTTTGGTCAGGGTCACTTCTTGATGAAGGTAAGCTCCAACTCCCTCGCGCCCCAGATGCTGGAGATGATGGCGTCCGGGTGCTCGCCGCCCAGGCGGTTGTTCCAGGCGGGGTGGTAGTTGGGCCCGGCGATGTAGATGACGGGGAGGAGGCTTGCCTCAATCTCCTGCATCCGGTAGCCGATCTCCACCCGCTTCTTGAAGTCCAGCTCCGTGCGACCGCGGGAGTAGAGGGCGTCCAGCTGGGTCTCCCTGGGGTCCAGGCACTGGCCGGACTTGTTCCACATGTGCAGGTTGCCCTTGCAGGGGACCACGTTGGAGCCAAAGGGCCAGTCCAGACCACCGCCGGAGAGGCCGATGATGATGGCGTCAAAGGGCCGGTCGGGGCCGGAGGAGAGGAGCTGGCCCACCAGGGTGTTGAAGTCTATGGCCTGGAAGTTGACCTTGACCCCCACCTTCTTGGCCTCGTCCACGAAGATCTTGGCGATCTGCTCCCGCTGGTTGTTGCCGGCGTTGGTGGCGAGGTTAAACTCTAAGCGGCGTCCCTGACGGTCCACCAGGAAGCCATCCTTGTCCTTTTTGGTGAAGCCCAGCTCGGCGAGGAGCTTCACCGCCTGCTTGGGGTCGTACTCGTACTTGGGCACCTTGGGGTTGATCCACTGGGTGAGCACGGGGTAGACGCTGGTGTACATGGGGGTGCCCAGGCCCCCGTAGACGATGTCAATCACCGCCTGGCGGTTCACCAGGTGGCTCATGGCCCGGCGGAACTTGTCGGAGCGGAAGAGGCTCTGCTTGAAGGGGTCCGAGGCCTTGTTCCAGTTGAAGACCATGAACTGGCTCGTGGCCACGGGGGAGGCGTTGACCTTGAGGGTGGCGTCCAGGCGGCCCTGCTGGATGGCCTGGCGGACCTGGGAGATGTGGTCCACGGTGGCGGGGTTGAAGACGTCAATGTTCCCCGCCAGGAACTCAGCGAGCTGGGCGTTCACGTCCTTCACGATCTTGATCTCGTAGCGGTCCAGGTAGGGGAGGGGGTTGCCCGCCTCGTCCTTGTTCCACTCCCCGAAGGCGGGGTTCCGCTTCAGGACCAGGCGCTCCCCGGGGCGGTAGCTCTCAATGAGCCAGGGCCCGCCGGAGACGATGTTCTCCGGCTTCTCGCTCAGGGTCCACATCTTCTTGATGCCCTCCGCCCCCTCCTTCTGGTAGACGGGGCCGAAGACGTGGGCGGGCCAGGGCTCAAAGCTGGCCACGGCGAAGGCCTCGGCGTCGGTCTTGGGGTAGATGAAGCGGAGGGTGTAGTCGTCAATCTTCCTGAGGACGATGGGCTTGCCGTCCAGGAAGAAGGAGTCGTAGCTGTTGGAGCCCACCGCCTTGTCGGTATGGATCCGCCAGGTGGTGATCCAGTCGTCGGCGGTGATGGGCTGGCCGTCGGACCACTTCATGCCCTTGCGGATCTTGAAGGTAATCTCCAACTTGTTCGGGCTTACGGTAAAGGACTCCGCCATGTAGGGGATCCAGTCCCCGGTGGTGGGGTCGCGGGTCACGAGGCCGCGCCCTCCGGAAATGAGTTCAGGGACGTTGCCCGCCTCGGCGGTGAGGAAGGGGTTGAAGGTGCGGTAGTCGGAGATGACCGCCGCCCTCAGCGTCCCCCCCCGCTTGACCTCGGACGGCTTGGCCACCGTCCACTTCTGCGGCCAGACGAAGGTCTGGGCCTGGGCGAGCCCCACCAGAGCGAAAAGGCCGATCCCTACAAGCACTCCTCTCATAGGCCAACCTCCCTAAGACTCCTACGCAGGCAAGACTACAGGGGGGCACGGAGCCTTGTCAAGAAGCCAGGACTTTACCCACATCTCCGTTTCGTGGTAAATCTCCCCTTGCGGGCGCAGCCCGTATCTGGTACCGGGGGTGATCCATGGACATGCTCAAGGTGGCCGAGGCCAGGCTCCAGGAGTTCACGGGCCGTTTTGCGAGCGTTTTCCCCCGATAAGCGCCTCCACCGACGGTTTGAAGAGGTGGTGCGGGGCGCCTTGGCCGCAGGCTCAGCCCGGGTGAGCGAGATGGTGGCCTCGCTCCCTTCTCCCCTCCAGAACCGCTTCCACCAGGCCAAAGCCCTTTACCGCTTCCTGTCCAACCCACGGGTGGAGGCAGAAGCCCTCCTTGACCGGGTCTATCAGGAGAGCGCGACTG